>DASWKR010000020.1 GCA_036396535.1 Acidimicrobiia bacterium
AGGGCCGAGGACAAGGTCATCAAGAACCGGCTCGTCACCACGAGGACCCCCGGTCCGGAGGACCTCGAGCCGCAAGCCGTGACGGGCGATCAGGGGATGATGGTCACCGAGTACGCCCCGTACGGCACGATCGGGGCCATCACCCCGACAACGAACCCGACGTCCACGATCATCAACAACGCCATCGCCACTGTCGCCGCGGGCAACTCCATCGTCTTCAACGTCCACCCCAATGCGAAGCGGGTCTCGGTGGAGAACGTCCAGGTCTTCAACAGGGCGATCGTGGCGGCGGGTGGTCCTCCGGATCTCGTCACTGCGATTCCCGAGCCGACCCTCGAGTCCGCCAAGGAGCTGATGGAGCACCCCGACGTGCGTGTGCTCCTGGTGACCGGAGGCCCCGGCGTCGTCAGGGAGGCGCTGCGCACGCCCAAGAAGGCGATCACGGCAGGTCCGGGCAACCCACCCGCAGTCGTCGACCCGACGGCAGACGTCGAGGCTGCCGGGCGCGACATCGTCCGCGGGGCATCGTTCGACAACAACGTGATCTGCACCGACGAGAAGACGACGATCGTCGTCGACACGGTCGCCGACCGGCTCGTGCAAGCCATGACCCATCACGGTGCCTACCGCCTCAAGGATCACGAGCTGAAGCGCCTCGAGCGGGTCATCTTCAAGGAGTTGGGGTCTCCTTCGAAGCCGGGTGTGATCAACACGACGTGGATCGGCAAGGACGCCGCCAAGATCGCAGCCGAGGCCGGCATCATGATCGATCCGGCCACCAGGCTCCTCGTCGCCGAGGTGCCGGTCGAGCACAGCCTCGTCTGGACGGAGCAGATGATGCCGGTGATGCCGGTGGCCCGCGTGAGGGACGTGGAGGTCGCAATCGACCTGGCGGTGCGCTCCGAGCACGGCTTCCGGCACACCGCCTCGATCCACTCGACGAACGTGGCGACGATCACCCGGATGGCGCGCGCCATGAACTGCAGCATCTTCGTCGCCAACGGCCCGAACTACGCCGGGCTGGGGGAGGGCGGCGAGGGCTTCACGTCGTTCTCGATCGCCAGCCCGACGGGTGAGGGCATGACGCGCCCCAGGACGTTCTCGCGGATCAGGCGCGTGACCGTCGTCGGAGCGCTGCGGATTGTCTGACCGGAGCGCCGACCCGGCGATCGGGGTGCTCGAGTACGGCTCGATCTCGGCTGGGATCGTCGCCGGCGACGCCATGGTGAAGTCGTCTCCGGTCGGGTCGATCTACGCCGGCTCGACCCATCCCGGCAAGTACCTGGTGCTCGTGAGCGGGGACACGGCGAGCGTGGAGACCTCCCTCCAGGCGGGCAGGGATGCAGCGGGCGTGCCACCCGACGACGAGGTGTTCCTGGCGGACGTCCACGCCGACGTCGCCGCGGCGGTGGTCGGTGACGACTCGGCGGCGTCGCTGGCGGGCGAGGCGCTCGGGATCGTCGAGACGGCGACCATCCCGGCGCTCCTTGCGGCAGCCGACGCCGGCGTCAAGGCGGCGCCCGTCCGCTTGGCAGCGCTGCGAATCGCCGACGACCTCGGTGGGAAGGGGTATCTGCTGTTCGCCGGAGCCGTCGCAGACGTCGAGGCCTCGCTGGAACGGGCGGTCGCCGCCGCCGGCCGCCGCCTCGTCAGGTCCGACCTCATCGCCATGCTCCATGCAGAGATGGCCGCCAACCTCGAGTCGGAGCTGCGATTCATGCGCCGGGTGGTGCTCCGCATCAAGGAGCGGGCGAGCTGATGCAACTCGGGCGCGTCGTGGGAACGGTCGTCGCCTCGACCAAGGTCGCCGGCCTCGAGGGCGTGAAGTTCCTCGTCGTGCAGCCCCTCGACAAGGCACAGGAGCCCGTCGGCCGTCCAATCGTCGCCGCCGATGCGGTTCACATGGCCGGGCGCGGCGAGCTCGTGTACTGGGTGGCTGCCCGAGAGGCGGCGGAGGCGATGGAGGAGCGCTTCGTCCCCGTCGACCATGCCGTCGTCGGCATCGTCGACGAGGCCCACCTCTCATGAGGATCGCCAGAGTCGCCGGGACGGTCACGTCGACGATCAATCACCCCACGTTCGACGGGAGGAGCCTCCTGATCTGCGACTACGTGAGCCCGGACGGACAGCCGGAAGGCGGGTACGTGATCGCGGTCGACACGATCGGAGCCGCCCCGGACGAGACGGTGCTCGTCCTCGACGAGGGCAGCTCGGCCAGGCAGGCGCTCGGGCTGTCCACCGGCCCGGTGCGAGCGCTGGTCGTCGGGATCGTCGACGCCGTGGCGATGGTTCCGGTGCTCCCCCTGTGAGGCGGGTCGTCGCGGCCTGCTTGGCGTTGGGACTGGCGGCATGCACCTCTGTCCCGGACGTCGACGAGCCGATCGTCATCGAGGAGGTCGACAACTGCGGGGCGATCGTCGAAGCCGGGATCCGGCTGGTCCTGCAACTCGCCCAGGAGCTGGAACTCGCTCCTCTCGACGTGGCGTCCGGCGACGCCGAACCGACGCCCCGGCTTCGTGAGCTCCAGCAGACCGGCGCCGCCCTCGACGAACGGGCTGCCTCCTTCGAATGCGACCCGGCCGACATCAACAGCCGGATCGCCGAGGGGCTCCCCGAGCTGGAGTCGACGCATCCCGCAGTGGTGCTGCTCTACGACCAGGTGACCGGGGGAGTGATCGGCACGCTTCCCACCGCATCCACGAGCACCGCCCCCGACCAGACGACCGACTCAGGCTGACCCCCTTCCACCAGTCACCCGGGGCTCTTCTTACGCGGTCTCCCGCTCTGCGGGGGACCGGCGAGCGGGCGCAGCCCCGAGCCGAGGGGGTGTCTGGCTGCCGTCACACCCGCCCGAGCCGGGAGGCGGCTGCGCTGTCGAGCACCCAGATGACGTCGGCGGCCCGGCTGCTCACCAGGTGCGCCGGGTACGGGACATCGTCGTCGATGATCTCGCCGACCACGCCCGCCTTGGCCTCCCCGACGACGACGAACAGCAGCGTGCGCGCCGACCACAGCAAGGGCAGCGTCGCGGTGAGGCGCCAGACACCCTTGTCCGCCACCCAGTTCTCGACGTATGACCTCTCGGTCTCGCCGAGGGCCGCGGTGCCGGGGAAGAGTGAGGCGGTGTGGCCGTCGTCACCGATGCCGAGCATCACCAGGTCTGGGGCAGCGATGCCGTCCCGCTCCACCCAGATCTCCTGCAGCCGCCGCTCGTAGTCGGCGGCTGCTTCGGCAGGGGTCGGCAGCGACGTGTCGGGAGCGACCACCTCCGCCCCGACGGCACCTGCGAGCGTTCGACGTGCCATGCCGGCGTTCGAGTCCGGATCGTCATGCGGGACCCAACGCTCGTCACCCAGCCACAACGAGACGTTCGACCAGTCGATGTCCGCCCGAGCCAGCAGCCGGTGCGTCTCCGTCGGCGTCGACCCTCCCGCGAGACCGATCGTGAACGGTCCCCCCGCATCCCGGACGGCTGCGGAGACGTGCTCGGCGGCGCGTGCCGCCACGGCTCCCGGAGACTGCTCGATGATCACTCGTGCCACGCGCCGCAAGGTAGTGCCGCCCCGGCACGCCCGGTACGGTGGCGCGGTGATCGAGCGGGTCGAGATCGCATGGGACGGCGGTGTCACGTCGGGGCGCTGGCACCCGGGGGATGGCCTCATCGGAGTCGTGCTGGCTCACGGGGCGGGCGCCGGCCAGGACCATGCCTTCATGGTGGCTGTACGCGACGGCCTGGCCGCCGCCCGGGTGGCCGTGCTCACGTTCAACTACGACTACGCCGAGGCGGGGCGGCGGGCTCCGGATCGGCTGCCGAAGCTCCTCGCCGTGCATCGCGCCGCGGCGAGTTGGTGCTCTGCCCGGGCCGACAGTGTGGTCCTCGCAGGCAAGTCCATGGGAGGCAGGGTCGGCTCTCACCTCGTGGGCGATGACGGCTGGCCGGCCGCCGGGCTCGTCTACCTCGGCTATCCACTCGTCCCGCCGGGGAAGGGGCCGCGGCCGACCGACCACCTGAACCGCATCGCGGTGCCGCAGCTGTTCGTGGCGGGGAGCCGCGATCGGCTGAGTCCTCCCGACCTGATCGAGCCGCTCGCCGCTGCGCTCCCATCTGCGCGAGCCGTGATCGTCGAAGGCGCCGACCACTCGTTTCGCGTCCCGAAGACCCATCCGGGCCCCGATCCGCTGGCATGGGCGATCGCGGCGACGGTCGAGTGGCTGCACGAGCTGTAGCCGGGGTGCCGTCACGGAGGGGGCAGGTACGTCCCTCGCTTCACCCTTGCCGACCGTACGTCGAAGACCCACACCGAGCCCTTCTTCGCCTCGAGTGGGCCCTCCAGCTTCACTCCGCGCGACGCCAGGTCGGCGACCAGGCCCATGATGTTGTCGCCGTGCGAGCAGACGACGACGCTCTCTCCCGGGTACCTCGAGATGAGCTTGCGGAGCTGCTTCGGTGAGGCCTCCTCGGCCAGGGCCCGCGTCGTCTCCAGGTGGACGCCGATTGCGGACGCCAGCGGGGCGACGGACTGCTCGCAGCGCACGTACGGGCTGGTGACGATCCTGCTGAGAGGGGTGGTGGACAACGCGTCGCGGAGCTGCGACGCCTGCTGGAAGCCGCGTTTGCTCAACGGTCGGAGCGAGTCTCGCTTCGTCCACTGCTTCCTGTCGCCCGCCAAGGCGTGGCGGACCACGTAGATCCTGCTCGAGCTCGACCGTTTGAGCAGCTCCGTCGCCCTGTTGAGAACGGCCCGATCGATGGGGTACGTGAGACGAGCCCGCGCCTGTTTCGGCGTGAGCCAGCGAATCTCGTCGACCTCCGGGTTCTTCTCGAAGGCGCCCCCCGCCGCTTCCATGAGCCAGTACCGGACGATCTTGTGATTGCCGGCAGGCGTCACGTAGGCGATCGTCCCGATCGGGGCCACGATCGAACCCTTCATGCCGGTCTCCTCCCGGACCTCACGGACGGCGGCGGCCTCGAACCGCTCCTTGCGATTCAGCTTTCCCTTCGGCAGCGACCAGTCGTCGTACCTCGGTCGATGGGCGACGAGGACCTCGAGGCGACCGTCGTTCCGGCGATGGAGCAAGGCGCCTGCCGCCCAGATCGCATCGGGTGATGGGACGAGAGACACGGCTGTCATCAGGCGGATGCCGTCTCCGGCCTGCTCCTCGCCAGGGCGAGATCCTGGAACGTCTCCATGGCGTTCACCCCGCGATCGGGCGCCACCCTCGACCATGTGGCGTCGCCGTCGAGCTCCCACGCCAGCTCGTCGTCCGCCAAGTTCACCTGGATGATCTCCTCGAGCCTCAGCTTGAGCCTGGCGTCGATCACCGGAGTCAGGGTCTCGACCCGCCCGTCCAGGTTCCTCGGCATCATGTCCGCCGAGCCGATGTAGTAGACGGCAGCCTCACCGGGGCTGCCGAATCGGTAGATGCGAGAGTGCTCGAGGAACTTGCCGACGATCGAGCGGACCGTGATGTTCTCCGACAGGCCGGGGACTTGGGGGCGCAGGCACGTCATCCCGCGAACGATCAGCTCGATGCGGCAGCCGCTCCCCGACGCCGCGTAGAGCTCGTCGATTATCTCCGAGTCGACCAGGTGGTTGATCTTCATGAGGATGCGCCCGGCGGTGCCACGCTCCGCCTCCATGCGAATGCGCTCGACGATGCGCTTGCGCATCGCCAGTGGGGCCACGAGGAGCCGCCGGTAGTCGGCCTTCGACGAGTAGCCGGTGAGGGCGTTGAAGAGCTCCGAGAGATCGGAGCCCAGCTCGGGGTCGGCGGTGAACAGCCCGAGGTCCTCGTAGAGCCTCGCCGTCTTCGGGTTGTAGTTGCCGGTGCCGATGTGGACGTATCGGCGCAGCCCGTCGTGCTCGCGGCGCACCACGAGGAGGGTCTTCGAGTGGGTCTTCAAGCCCGACACGCCATAGGCCACATGGGCCCCGGCGTCCTCGAGGAGCTTGGCCCATCGAATGTTGGCGGCCTCGTCGAAACGAGCCTTCAACTCGACCAGCACCACCACCTGCTTGCCCGCCTCGGCCGCGGCGACGAGCGACTCGACGACTGCCTGCTCGCCGCCCAGGGCAGGGTCGTCCGTCTGCGATGTCCGGTAGAGCGTCTGCTTGATGGCGAGCACGTCGCGGTCGGCGGCGGCTTGCGCCAGGAAGGCACCCGTCGACGTCGCGAAGGACTCGTACGGGTGGTGGACGAGGATGTCTGCCTTGCGGATCTCCTCGAAGAAGTCGACCTCGTCGCTCGATCGAGTCATGCGATGCTGCGTCGTCGGTCCCCAGGGATCGTCCTTGAGCTCGGGACGGTCGAGGCCATACAGCGCCCACAATCCGCCGAGATCGAGCGGCGCCAACCGCCTCGTCACCTGGCCGCTCTCCAGGCCGAGCTCGCGGAGGAGCAGCTCGAGCACCTGGTCGGTGATCCGGTCCTCGACCTCGAGACGAACCGCCGAAGCGGCGCGCTGCCGGAACGCCAGGATGCTCTCCATGGCTTCCAGGAGATCGCGCGCCTCGTCTTCCTCGACTGCGAGCTCGGCGTTGCGGGTGACCCGGAAGCTGTACCGGTCTTCGATGCGTTGCCCGTCGAACAGCCGGCCGAGGTGGGCCGAGATCACCTGTTCCAGCGGGACGAAGTGCTCGCCGTCTTCGAGCACGATGAAGCGGGGCAGGATCGGCGGCACCTTGACCCTGGCGAAGCGGATGTCGTGCTCTGCACCCTGGAGCACGACGGCGAGGTTGAGGGACAGGTTCGAGATGTAGGGAAACGGGTGGGACGGATCGACCGCTAGGGGCGTCAGCACCGGAAAGATCTGGTCCTCGAACACGGCTGTCAGGTATTGCTTGGCGTCGGCATCCAGGTCGGTCCAGTTGGCGAGGCGGATGTTCTCCTTCTCGAGTGCCGGGAGGATCGACTCGAGGAAGGCGAGGTCGAGCTGCTCGGTCAGCTCCTCGGCCTTCGTGTCGATGAGCGCCAGCTGCTCGCGGGCGCTCAGGCCGTCCGGTGACACGTGAACCACTCCGGACTTCTGCTGGCCGAGCAGGCCTGCGTAGCGCACCTGATAGAACTCGTCGAGGTTCTGGCTGACGATGGCGAGGAACTTGACGCGCTCGAGGAGCTTGAGGTCGGGGTTCTGGGCGAGCGAGAGAACCCGCTGCTGGAAGTCGAGCAACGAGAGCTCTCGATTGATGAATCGGTCTGCGGTGAAGCTCATGGGGAAGTGGCCTGGCTGAGCTTAGCGATCGGCGATCTCGGCCCGGAAGTGGAGCGAAACGTCTTTCAGGTCCCCCATTTGCCGACCATCGCCGAGACGGCGACGACGAGGAGGACGAGGTCGATCGTCCCGAATGCGCGCAGTCGGGCGTAGACGGATGCGATCTCGGCTGCGTTCGCAGACTCATGGGCAGCGACGCCTCGCCTTGCCAGCCGGACGAAGCCGAAGATGCCCAGCAGCGCTCCGACGATCACGACGAGGAATCCGATCGACACGAAGGCGTCGCTGAACGACCAGGCGTCGCTGACGATCACCAGCCAGATGCCCGTGATCAGCACGACGATCCCCGCCACGTTGAACAGCAACCGACCCATGGCCTCGAATGCGCGCATGAACGCAGCCCCGACGACATTGTCGGAGCGAAAGCGTGCCGACAGGAATCCACTCGTGACCGATGCCCCGATCCACGCCCCTGCGGCGAGAATGTGGATGATCAGCAGGACGGTGCGCATCGTTCCTCCGGGCCGGGTGGCGGCGAATCTAGTCGTTGCCCCCGGCCGCGGTGATGCGGCCCATCAGACCCGGTTGCGCTCCAGCTCCAGAACCTTGTCGAGCCTGCGCTGGTAGCGCCCCGCTCCAATGAACTCGGCGCCCACGAACGCCTCGGCTACCTCCCACGCCACTTCGCTGCCCACGACCCGGGACGCCAACGCGATCACGTTGGCGTCGTCGTGCTCGACAGACTGATGGGCGGTGTACGTCTCGTTCGCCTGTGCGCATCGGATCCCGTCGAGTTTGTTGGCGGCGATGGCCGCACCTGCGCCCGACCCACAGACCAAGATCCCGCGCTCGGCGCGGCCGGACACCACCGCCCGGCCCACTGCGGCCGCGTAGTCGGGATAGTCGACCGGATCCGTGCTCGACGTGCCGAGATCGATCACGGCATGGCCGGCGGCCGCCAGCCGTCCCGTGAGCTCTTCCTTGAGCTCGAAGCCGGCATGATCGGCTCCGATGGCAATCCGCAAGCGCAACCTCCTCGCAGGCGATGGGCAGCGTAGAGGCTTCCCCGGTCGGCACATTGTCTCAACTTCTGTTGACTCAAAATCTGTTGAGAAGGTATGGTCCCGTCATGGACCTCGAGACCCGGGCCCGTCGCCACGCCGCCCTCGGCGATCCGGTTCGGCTGGCGATCGTCGACGACCTCGCCACCTCGGATCGATCCCCGGGCGAGCTCGCAGAACGTCATGAACTGGCCTCCAACCTCCTGGCGCACCATCTCGGCGTCCTCGAGGACGTCGGCCTGATCGCCCGGAGCGCCTCAGCGGGGGACGGCCGCCGCCGCTACGTGCGATTGCGGCACGAAGGGCTGGCGGCGGGGCTCGGCCCCCTGCCGGCGGCGATCGGAGCGCCCGTCGTGTTCGTCTGCACCCACAACTCTGCGCGTTCGCAACTGGCGGCCGCCCTGTGGTCGCGCACCATCGGCGTCGCAGCATCGAGCGCCGGAACGGATCCGGCGAAAGGCGTCCACCCCGGGGCGATCGCGGCCGCCGAGCGCGCCGGGGTCGACCTCTCGGGCGCCACGCCGCGGCACTTCGTCGACGTCGACGTCGACCGGGCGCGCGTCATCACCGTCTGTGACAGGGCTCACGAGGAGCTGACGCCCGACCCGACGTGGTGGCATTGGTCGATCCCGGATCCGATCGAAGACCATGCCGCCGAGGCCTTCGACCGCACGGTCGACCGCCTGCGCCGGCGCATCGAGACCATCGAGGAAGGGGCGCGTCGATGCGCGAGTCGAAGCTGACGGTCGAGCAGCGCCTGATGATCGAGCAAGCGGCGTCGAGGCTCGAGGACGAGTTCTCCGGAGTGTTCGCCGCCCCGACGATCGAGCGATTCATGTCGGAGTCCCAGTACTCACTCGAAGCCAGTGCCAGGGTGACGACCTGGCTTCCGGTCCTCATCGAACGATTCGCACGAGAGCGGCTCCGGGCATTCGCCAAGGTCGAAGGCCTCTCGTCGGACACCCGGCCCACGGTGCTCTTCCTGTGCGTGCAGAACGCCGGTCGCTCGCAGATGGCGGCAGGGTGGCTCCGCCACCTCGCCGGTGACGCCGTCGACGTGTTCTCCGGCGGCTCCGATCCCACGTCGGACGTGAACCCTGCGGCGATCGAGGCGATGGCAGAGGTAGGAATCGACATCGAGGACGAGTACCCGAAACCGTGGACGGACGAGGTCGTCCGCGCCGCAGACGTGGTCGTGACGATGGGCTGCGGAGACGCCTGCCCGATCTTCCCCGGCAAGCGTTACGAGGACTGGGAGCTCGTCGATCCAGCCGGCCAACCGCTCGAGGTCGTCAGACAGGTGAGAGACGACATCGCAGCCAGGGTGAGAGACCTCATGGCGAGCCTCGAGGTCACCACCGGGGCGTGAGCGGCCCCGCCCCGGCGGCCATCACCGGCAGTGAGGCGGAGACCTACGCTGGCGAGCCATGAGAAGAGCCGCGCTGTTTCCAATCGCCGTCGCCATCGCTGCGGCAGGATGCGGCGCAGGGCCCGACGCTCCCGCTCCGGGAGAGACCGAAACGGTCTGCGCCGACTCGTTCTGCATCGCCTACCCGACGGGATGGGACGTCGTCGAGTCGACCGGCGAGTTCATCTCCTTCTCCCATCCGCTCGGTGATGGGAAGGCGCTGGCGACGGCGGCGCCACTCAACATGGAGGCACTCGCCAACGCGGCGGGTGAGACGTGGCCGATCCTCACCGAGGACGTCGCCAGGGCGTTCTGGTCCCTCATCGACGGAGGCGATGCCGAGCTCGTCAACGTGCGGACCATCGCCGACGGGTCGGTCTCGACCGTCGGCACCATATCCACCGGGCGACTCTGGTACTACCTGGTCCCGACCGGCATCTCGGAGGCCGTCGGCCTCGAGGTACGCGGCCCCAACGGGACGTGGGAAGCCCACGCCGAGCTCTTCTTCGCAGGCGTCGACCCGATCGAGTGACAAGCGCGCGCGGAGAGCGCGAATACTCGACGTCGGCGGCATACAATCCTCGATCGTGAGCGTCATCACCGTCCGCGGCGGCATCCCCCTGGAGGGCGAGGTGGGCGTCCTCGGGGCCAAGAACGCAGTCCTCAAGCTGATGGTGTCGTCCCTACTCGCCCCGGGCACCCACAGGCTCCACAACGTCCCCCGGATCCTCGACGTCGAGATCATGGGCGACGTCCTCGAGCACATCGGCGCCCGATGTGCTCGCACGGGGCGGACGCTCGAGATCAGCGTCCCGGATTCTCTCAACCCGGAGGCGCCCCTCGACCTCATCCGCAGGATGCGGGCGTCGATCATCATCCTCGGGCCGCTGCTCGCCCGAGGCGGCGTTGCCAGGGTGGCGCTCCCCGGAGGGGACGACTTCGGGACCCGACCGATCGACATGCACATCGAGGGGCTCCGAAGCATGGGAGTCGACTTCGAGCTGCGCCACGGTGTCCTCGAGGCCACCGCCCCCGACGGGCTTCACGGCGCCGAGGTGTTCCTCGAGTTCCCGAGCGTCGGAGCGACCGAGAACATCCTGCTGGCGGCGGTCACCGCCCGCGGCACCACCGTCATCGGCAACGCAGCTCGCGAGCCCGAGCTCGAGGACCTTGCCAAGTACCTGCAGAAGATGGGGGCGAAGATCGACGGCGCCGGTACGTCGACCATCGAGGTGCGGGGGGTCCCCGCCTTGGATCCCTCGACCCACGTCGTCGTTCCCGACCGGCTCGAGGCAGGTACGTACGCGGTCGCCGCCGCCATCTCCGGGGGAAGCGTCGTGGTGCGCGACTGCATCGCCGACCACCTGCGAATGGAGCTGCGCAAGCTCGAGGCGACCGGCTGCCGCATCGAGGCCGGTGAGGACTGGCTGTCGGTCGAGGGACCGGTACGCCCGTCGCCCGTCGACTTCGCCACCCTCCCGTTCCCCGGTTTCCACACCGACATGCACCCCCAGATGGTCGCCTACCTGGCGGCGGCGGACGGGACGTCGATCATCACCGAGAACATCTTCGTGTCGCGGTTCCGCTACATCGGCGAGCTGAACCGGATGGGAGCGGACATCACGACCGACGGCCAGCACGTCGTCGTGCGGGGCGTCGAGTCGCTCTCCGGCTGCGAGGTCGACGGGACCGACATCCGCGCGGGAGCGGCCATCGTGCTCGCCGGGCTTCGAGCAGAAGGCACGACCACCGTCGTCAACGCCCACCACATCGACAGGGGATACGACGACTTCGTGCCCAACCTGGCGGCGCTCGGCGCCGACGTCTCCCGCATCGACCCCTGACCGAGGCCGGCATCGGATTCGCGCGCTCTGTAGTGTTACCACGGAGCGCATCCGGCGAGTTCACGCCATCGTCACCGTGTCGTGGAGATCCTGTCATCCTCCCGGGATACGGTGAGCAGACGATTCGGTGCGCCGAGCTCCCCCCTGGGCAGGGGCGAGCATGACAGCAGAGACGAGAGGAAGGGGAGCAATGGGCACGACCCATTCGAAGGTGGCGGCTCGACGGCTCTGGGCGTTGATCTTGGTGCTGATGATGCTGGCGGCCGTCATGGCACTGTCGCCGGCAGCGGAAGCCGACAAGGACTCGACGTTCACCTTGACGATCCTGCACCACAACGACGGAGAGTCGCAGCTGCTCGGAGAGGAAGAGTTCGGCGGGGTCGCCCGGTTCCGGACCCTCGTCAAGCAGCTCAGGAGACAGGGAAACGACGACGACGGGTATCCCAGCACGATCGGAAGCGACGGACCGCGGGGCGTTCTGGTCGTGTCGTCGGGGGACAATTTCCTGGCCGGACCTGAGTGGAACGCCAGCCTCGCGAACGGGATCCCGTTCTACGACGCGATCGCGCTCGACCTGATTCGGTACGACGCCCTCACGATCGGCAACCACGAGTTCGACTTCGGCCCCGACGTCTTCGAGGACTTCGTGAGGAGCTTCGATGCCTTCCGGCCGTACGCCTGGAAGATGGACCCGCCGTTCATCAGTGCCAACCTCGACTTCTCGGGTGAGCCGGGGCTCCAGGATCTGGCCGACCGCCAACGCATCGCCGCCAGCACGGTCGTCAAGAAGGACGGCGTGGCGATCGGGATCGTCGGCGGCACGACCGAGACCCTGCCGTTCGTGTCGAGCCCCCGCAATGTCGGAGTCAACGACTTCGTCGAGGCCGTGCAGGCCGAGATCGACCTGCTGACGCTGCACGGGGTGAAGATCATCATCTTGTCGTCCCACCTCCAGGGGCTGAACACCGACCTGGAGGTGCTCCCGATGCTTCACGGCGTCGACATTGCCATCGCGGGTGGCGGCGACGAGCTGCTCTCCAACCCGGGTGACCTGCTCATCCCGGGTGACGAGGCGATCGTGCAAGGGTCATACCCGGTGTGGTCCGAGAACGCCGACGGTGACCCTGTCCCGGTCGTGACCGGGCCGGGCAATTACCGCTATCTCGGCAGGCTCGTTGCCGAGTTCAACCGGCACGGCGAGCTCGTCTTCGTGAACTCCGCCTTCAGCGGACCGCAGCGCGTCTCCGGGGTCGCCCCCGACGCCGTCGCCGAGAACAAGAAGGTGCTGAAGAAGGTCGTCGAGCCCGTCAGCGACTTCGTCGCCGATCTGGCTGCGACCGTGATCGGCACTTCCGAGGTGGCGCTCGAGGGCCGCAGGATTCCCGGCGTTCGCACGGAGGAGACCAACCTCGGCAACCTGATGGCCGATTCGATGCTGTGGCAGGCGTCGGAGCTGGCAGGATCGTTCGGTGTTCCGGTGCCGGACGTGTCACTCCAGAACGGCGGCGGGATCCGCAACGACACGCTGATCCCGGCCGGCGAGATCACCGAGCTGACGACGTTCGACATCGCTCCGTTCTCGAACTTCGTATCGATCGTCCCCGACGTGTCGCGCGACACGTTCAAGGCGATCCTCGAGAACGCGGTGTCACAGGTCGAGTTCGTTGCAGGGCGGTTCGCCCAGGTCGGCGGGTTCTCGTTCGAGTACGACCCGACCGGGACGCCCCGTGATCCGGCGGACCCGACAACGACGCCCGGGAACCGGGTCGTCACCGTGACACTCGACGACGGGACTCCGATCGTCGTTGCCGGGGCAGTCGTGCCGGGAGCGGACCTCACGGTCGCCACCATCGACTTCCTCGCCAACGGCGGCGATGAGTATCCGTTCGGTGGTGCTCCGTTCACGACGATCGGTGTGTCCTACCAGCAGGCCTTGTCGTTCTACATCCAAGATGCGCTCGGTGGGCTCATATCGGCTGCCGACTATCCCGAGGGGGGTGAGGGCCGGATCGTCACCGTGCCGTAGCCGGCCGGGGCGCATCACGGACATGGTGTGGGAGCGGGCGGCATGCCCGCTCCCACACGCGCCATGAGACAATCCAACGGTGCTGATCGCTCTGGCCGTGGTGGTGGGGTTGGCGTCTGTGGCTGCCGAGCCCGTCGACGAGATCGAGTTCGTGCCCGTCGGCGGCACGGTGCTCGAGATCGCAGGTGTGGGCGCCTACGCAGGCACGGTGCGGATCACCCAGGTCGGATCCGTCGTCTCAGTCACCGAGCGAGTCAGCCTGGACGAGTACCTGCTGGGACTGCGCGAGGTGCCGTTCTCGTGGCCCGAGGCGGCGCTCGAGGCGCAGGCGATCGCGGCCCGTACCTACCTGGCGCGCACCATGGCCGGTGGCCGAACGTCGACCGGCCGGCGCTACGGCTTCGACATCTGTGCCACGACCCAGTGCCAGGTGTATCGCGGCGTCCCGGCGGGGGCGGACATCGACCGATGGCAGGCGGCCATCGAGGCCACCTCCGGGTTTCTCGTGCTCGACGACGGGCGGCCCGCATTGACGCTCTACTTCTCGAGCGCCGGCTCGAGGACGAGGGCCAACCAGGACATCTTCGGATCCGAGCCACTTCCGTATCTCCAACCGGTCGACTCGCCCGAGGCGGGAGTCACGCCGCACGAGACGTGGACCGTCGACGTCCCGACGAGTGTCCTCGTCACGATCTTGGGCGCCGAAGGCTTCTCGGTCGATCGGATCGTCGACATCGCCCTCGACAGGCCCGCCGAAGGAGCCGGGCCGGCCACCGTGATCGTCACGACGAACGAGGGCGTGATCCGTCTGGCGTCCACGGGACTGAGGGCGATCCTGAATCGGTGGGGCCCGCAGCTGTATCCCGGCCTGTTCCCAGGGCGCCGCAGCGACCGCACGCGGCTGTCGCAGACCCTCCCGAGCACCTCGTTCGACCTGACGTTCTCGACAGGTTCGGGGCCGCCGCCCACGCTCGCCAGGCTGCTGCCGGCATTCGACCAGGGATCGGCAGGTGCTGTGCGGCTCGTCGGCGAGGGGTGGGGGCACGGGGTCGGGATGAGCCAGTGGGGCGCCAACGCCATGGCACAGGACGGAGCGGATGTCGCCGAGATCCTGTCGCACTACTACACGGGCCTCCACCCGACGGACGCTGCGGATCTCGTTCCGGATGAGGTGCTCGTCGGCCTGTCGTGGGATCGCGCCGCGGTCCTCGTCGAGGCGAGCGGGCCCTTCGACATGCTGGTCAACGGCGTGGCTTTCGGGGGGTCGGGGGGCGCATGGGAGGTGCGGGCGACCGCCGGTGGGCTGGCACTCCTCCCTCCGGAAGAGCAGGCTGCGCTCGGGTCCGCCATCGCAGGGCGGTGGTGGCCGCGCTGAGCGGAGCCGGGAATACTCCTACACTGGTAGTGGTAATAGGGACCTGAGGACCATGAACGACGAGCCCATGAGCACATCGGCGATCAACGTCGCCTCTCCGGTGGCCGAGCACGATCCGTTCGCCAAGGCGAACGGTGAGAGCGACATCGACCAAGTCATCCTCGAGGAGACACTCGAGTACATCCGGCCGGCCCTCCAAGCGGACGGCGGCGACCTCATCCTCCTCGGGACGAACGGATCGACGGTGACGTTGCAGCTCGTCGGGGCGTGTGGCGGCTGCCCGATGTCCACCATGACGCTCACGGCCGGCATCGAGCGGATCCTCAGGGACAGGGTCCCTGGAGTCGAGGAAGTGGTCGCCCTCTGAGCTCGTGGCGGATCGACGCTCGGCAACCTCGAGCGCCCGAGCAGCCGGCAGAGCGCGACCGGCGGCGCCGCTTCTGATGCCAGACTCGCAGCACCCGTGCTCAGCCCCACCCGCCTCGCATACGCCTTCCGCGTCGGTGCCCCGCCGGCATTGTTCGCCGGGGCCGTCGCAGTTGCCCTCATGTTCGGTGCGACGCCTTTCCTCATCCCGGAAGTGGCCGAGCGGTACGGGATAAGCGAGGGTCTCGCCGGCACCATCTCGGTGGCGCAGGTCGGCGCCTTCGCCGTCGTCAACTTCGTGGTTCCCCGCCTCAAGGCGCCGTCGGCCGCCATGCTCCGCCTGGCGGTGGGCGCCCTCGTCGTCGCCAACGTCGTGAGCGCCATCAGCGGGGCGTTCCCGCTGCTCCTGGCGGCGCGAATGCTCGCGGGCGGAGCCGCCGGGACCCTCACCTGGATCGCCTGGGCGGACGCGATGCGCCGCCCAAGGTCGATGGCGAGCCTGGCCGTCGCCGGTCCGGTGACCGCACTCGTCGGCGCTCCGATCCTCGGAGTGGTCTCTGAGCTCGGGGACCAGGCCGTGTACTCGCTTCTCGCTGCGTCCGTGATCCCGGCCCTCTTCCTCGCGGCACCGGCCGAGGCGTTTGCCCCGCGGATGGAACGTGAGGTGAGCGCATCCCGGTCGAACAAGGTGCTCCTCGTGGCGCTCATGCTGCTCACGCTCTCCGGGGCGAGCCTCTTCGTCTACGAGGCGGTTGCCGCCAGGGACATCGTCGGCCTGAGCGCGACGTGGTCTTCGATCGGCTTCAGCCTCAATGCGGCCGGCGGCCTCGTCGGTGCCCGCCTCGCTTCGAGGCACAGACGGCCGGGGGTGTGGCTGGCCACTGCGGCGCCGGCCGCTTGGCTGACCGTCGGAGGGGGGACGCCGATCCTGTTCTTCATCGGCATGACGTGGTGGGGCTTCGCATTCTGGATGGGGGTCCCCGGGGTCATGCAGATGCTCGTCGAGCGTTCGCTCGAGTCGAGCGAACGTGCCGGCGACGCCCAGGGCTTCATGGCCTTCGGACGGGCGATCGGCCCAGGTATCGGCGGAGCGTTCGTGAACGCAGATGGCCTATCCCAGCTCGCAGTGACTTCGAGCATCGGGTTGGCGATGTCCGGATTCCTCGTCATGGGGGTCCAGGAAGGACGAGAGCGCCTGCCTCCGACCGATCCGCGCACCGCCGTACTCCCGTGAGCGGCGGCCTCTAACCTCGCCAGGTGACGCTGGAACGCGATGTCGGGGCGATGATCGCCGCCGCCAGGGCGGGCGATCGAAGAGCACTCGCCCGGATCATCACCCAGGTAGAGGAGCGGTTGCCGGACGGAGCCGCCGCTCTCGCTCTCCTCTTCCCGTCCGGGGGACGGTCGTGGACGACCGGGATCACGGGCGCCCCCGGAGCCGGCAAGTCGACGCTGACCGGCGCCATGGTCGCCGCCCTGCGGGAGCGAGAGACCGAGGTGGCGGTCGTCGCCGTCGACCCGTCGAGCCCGTTCACGGGCGGCGCCATCCTCGGCGACCGCATCCGGATGCAGCACTTCATCGACGACCACGGCGTCTACATCCGGTCGATGGCGAGTAGAGGCAATCTCGGCGGCATCGCATCTACGACTCCACGGGTGTTGACCATCCTCGACGGCATCGGATTCCCGGAGGTGATCGTCGAGACCGTCGGCGTCGGACAGGCCGAAGTCGAGATCGCGTCGGCGGCCGACACCACGATCGTGGTGGTCAATCCCCGTTGGGGCGACAGCGTTCAGGCAGCGAAAGCCGGGCTTCTCGAGATCGGAGACGTGTTCGTCGTCAACAAGGCGGACCGGCCGGGGTCGGAGGACACGATCCGCGACCTCCGGCTGATGCTCGAGCTGGGCGGCAAACGCGACTGGGTTCCTCCGATCGTGGAGACGGTCGCAACCGAGCTCACCGGTATCGCCGAAGTGTGGCGTGCCGTCGACGACCATCGCGCCTACCTCTTGGAAGCCGGTCGGCTCGAGGTCCTCCGCGACAGGCGAGCCGAATCGATGATGGAGGAGGCCGTGCGCGACGAGCTGCGGGTACGGCTCCAAGCTGTTCGGAACAGCGACCGGTGGCAGGAGCTGGTGGGCCGGGTGGTCGAGCGGACCATCGATCCGTGGTCGGCGAGCGAGGCCCTGCTCGCGGGTGGACCGCAGCGGTAGCGATCACCGAGACACGAGGTGTCTCGTGATCGGCCTCCGGAGCGCTTCTAGCCTGGTCTTCTCTCTCGTCAGGAGTGTTCGATGAGCCTTGCTGAATACGAGGTTGCTGGAGCGGTCGCCACCATCACCCTCAACCGACCACCCGTCAACGCCCTCAATGCGGAGCTTCTCGCCGACATCGAATCGCGGGTCGCCGCCGCCGAGGACGATGCGGTCAGGGCCGTGATCATCACCGGGGCGAAGCACTTCGCGGCAGGCGCCGATATCGGACGGTTCATCGAGTCGTTCGACGGCGGCTCAGACGAGCCCCAGGCCAGCGGCTTGGCTGCCCTCGTGCGGCGTATCGAACGCCTCGAGAAGCCTGTCATCGCAGCCATCTCGGGCTACGCACTCGGCGGGGGGCTCGAGCTGGCGATGGGAGCGGACTTCAGGTACATGGCGGATGACGCCAAG
Source organism: Acidimicrobiia bacterium (assembly GCA_036396535.1). Taxonomy (NCBI): domain Bacteria; kingdom Bacillati; phylum Actinomycetota; class Acidimicrobiia; species Acidimicrobiia bacterium. Next base: position 17,961 of record DASWKR010000020.1, read on the forward strand.
GTCGGGCAGCCGGAGATCCTGCTCGGAATCATCCCTGGGGCGGGTGGGACCCAGCGCCTTGCGCGCCTGATCGGGTTCCAGAAGGCGAAGGAGCTCAACATGTCCGGTCGGCATGTGGGAGCCGACGAGGCCCTCGAGCTCGGGATCGCCGACAAACTGGTCCCTGCTGACGAGCTCATGAGTGTCGCCCGCACGGAGGCGGCCCGGTGGGCGGATGGGCCGACGAAGGCCTATGCAGCAGTGAAGCGCGCCATGGGCGATGGTTGGGGGCGTCCCATCGACGATGCGATGGCGGTCGAGAGCCTGGTGTTCAACGAGGTGTTCTCGACCGCCGACGCGGAGGTCGGGATCAGAGCGTTCGTGGCCAAGGAGACGCCTCGGTTCTCGGGACGGTGAGCCCGCCGCCGGCGGCGCGGCCAGTCCAGCTGCGGCGCCCGCGGTCACGAGCCCGAGGTCGCGTGCGCGGTTCAGGCCGAGGTTCATGCGCGGGGTTCGTGCGCGGTCAGCCCGCGGATCATCCCGAGGTCATGTGCGCGGTCAGCCCGCGGATCACGGTGCCCGTTCGGGCGGCCAACGGCGAGACCATGTGGGACGTTCCTGTGCGAAGTCAGCCCGCAGTTGAGCCCGAGGTTCCTGTGCGAAGTCAGCCCGCGGTCATGTGGGACATTCGTGTGGCAGTCAGTCCGAGGTGCATGTGCGAGGGTCGTGTGCGTGGTCAGCCCGCGGATCACGGCGCCCGTTCGGGCGGCCAACGGCGAGGCCATGCTGGAGTTCGTGTGCGCAGTCGGCCCGCGGTTCGTGTGCGTGGTCAGCCCGCGGATCACGGCGCCCGGGCGGCCAACGGCGAGACCATGTCGGAGTTCGTGTGCGCAGTCGGCCCGCGGTTCATGCGGGAGGTTCATCCGCGCGGTTCTACCCGAGGTTCATGTGCGAGGGGTCGTGTGCGCGGTCAGTCCGCGGATCATGGCGCGCCCGTTCGGGCGGCCAACGGCGAGGCCATGTGGGAGGTTTCGTGTGCGCCAGTCGGCCCGCGGTTCCTGGGACGCTCGTGTGGCAGTCAGCCCGCGGTTCATGTGCGCAGTCAGCCTGAAGTTCACGTGGGAGGTTCGTGTGCCCGGTCAGCGCGCTGTTCAGCCCGAGGTTCGTGCCCGAGGTTCGTGCGCCGGTGGAGTGGGCGCCGGTGGAGCAGGCGCTTGTGGCGCGGGTGACCGGTGAAGTGGGCGAACCCGGCGCGAACCTCGCTCCCGACGGCAAGCACGTGGACGCGCGAAGGTACCGACGCCATGAAGCGGCCGGATCAGCGGACGATGCGGCTACGAGGCGGTCTCGGTCTTGTGCAGTCCCGGATTCTGAACCGGCGTGGACGGCATGAGGTTTCGGGTCGATCGACAATGCGGGCCGTGAGCGAGCGCCGCGTCACGGAGGCCCGTTGGCGAGCGGCCGTAAGAGCCGTCGACGCTGCGGAGGAGATGCTGGGTCGAGGGTGTATCCGCGCAGGTGAACGACGACGTGATGGTGGTGCCAGCACAGCGTTGTCAAGTTCTCCGGTTCGTGGCTTCCGCCGTCGGCCCGAGGCAGGACGTGGTGTGGCTCGAGCCGATATCTGGAGCGACACCCGTCGATTGTGCAACCGCCGTCTCGCCAGAGGACGAATCGTCGAATCGCGGGTGGGATCGCGCGAGACCTGTCGGTCGCGACTACCGGTCGGCCGTCGCCGACTCCCACGACGTCGACCGTGCCGGAGCAGAGGATGCGCTCGAGCGTCCCCGGACCGACTCTAAGTCCGTTGCCGGAGATCTCGGCGCCCGTCTCGCCTCCGCTCGGTGCAGCAAGGTCAGCGTCGACGAATACGGTCACGGCGGGCGCCCTCCCAGATTCCGGCGCTTCCCGGTCCAGTGAGTCCTGAGCGATAGAAACCAGAGCGTCGGCGAGCCTGGCGCCGCGGCTCTCTGTGCCTAGCTGCGTCGGAAGCTCATCCGATCGCTGGAAGAGAGCCTTCTCGATGGTGGAGTACTCGAAGCCGGGTAGCTCGCCCCACAGCCTGCCAGACGACCGATCGAGATTGGGTTGGAGAGCGACGTGGCGAGCTGCGGCGATGTCATGCTCGGTGCGACGACTGACATGCCGATGTCTGGCGGCGAGCCGCCCGATGCCGTCGATATCGAATCTGCGGGAAGCCTCGACCAGCTCCCGATCGGCTCCCGAGTTGGCGAGCCTGGCGGTTGCGAGGGCACGGTCGAACGAGACATCACCTCGAGTCAACCCAGCCGAGATCTCTTCCTGTTCGGCGAACTGCCGCATCGCCTGGGTCAGCATCCGCGCCGTGTCGTGGGAGGTGTCGCACCGCGCCGCGACCCATTCCAACATCGATCTGGAGCCGTCCATCTGTGGCACCTGAGCCGCGTCCAGCCGCACCATCAGCCCGAGTTGGTGAGCTCGCAACCTTCCGATGATCCTCTCGCAGGCGACCAGCTCCTGCTCGAGGGCGTCGATCGTGACTTCGCTTTCCATGTCGACAACGTACGACTCGGGTATGACAGATTCGGACGGACCCGGCGTAGGTAAGCCCGCACGATCCAGGTCGCTCAGCCGGACCCGAGGCCTCACCGGAGCCTTAGCGAGGTCGCACGATCGCGACCGCGGGTCGAGCGCGGCGACCCGCATCCGATGGGTTGCCGGGTCCGGCTGTCAGCCATGCTTCGATGCAGGCACCGCTGGACGCGCGGACCCTCCCGAACCCGTTCCGCGGTGCCGCGGCAACTCACACCCGACCCGTCCGCCGGCTGCCATCCGTCCGTCGATGCAGTGGCCGCCGGGCGTCCAGCCGTCCGCAGCCCCGTTCCGTGGAGCCGCGGCAACCCGCACTCGACGCGTTCGCCGTGTCCCGTGTCAGGTATCTGAGACAGATTTCTGGTTGGGAATGTTTGGTTGGGGGGTCTGTCGGTAGCGTTCGAGGGGGCGGGCCATGGCGATCGTCTCGTGGGGTCGGATCGAGTTGTAGATGCTCCTGAAGTCGGCGGTGTGGGCGGCGAGGTCGATGCCGTCGGCGATGTCGTGGCGGTAGAGCCGCTCGTATTTGAGCGCTCCGAAGAACCGTTCGATCATCCCGTTGGTCCAGGGCGCCTTGCGGCGGGTACGGACATGACGCAGGTGCCGTTTGGAGGCGACCCAGGCTGCGAATGCGCCGCTCTTGAAGCAGGGGCCGTTGTCGGTGACGATCGTCAATGTGCCGATCTCGCCGGTGGCGGGGTCGGTGAGCTCCTCGATCCAGCCCACGCCGAGGAGCATCTCGACCTCGGTGAGGGCGGCCTCGAAGAAGGTGATGGCGTCCCGGGTGGTCTTGGTGACCGTCACGGTGCAGGCCAGGTTGACTTTGGCCCAGTAGTCAACCACGGCGCCGAGGTTCCAGGTCCCGGCACCGAGAGTCTCGAACTCGCTGAAGTCGGCTTGCCACAGCCGGTTGCGTCGTGTCGGGGGCTCGAGGAACGCCTGGCGCCGGACCCCGGCGAGCTGGCGAACCTCGGCGGTGTGCCCGACGGGCAGACACAGTCCGTTGCGTTTGAGGGCCCGGTACATCGTCGAGTCGCTGACCGGGCCGGCGGCGATGTTGTCGATGCCGACCCGTTTCAGCTCGGCCAGCTTGCGGTGACCCCAAGCCTCCCAGCCGGCGGCGAGCGCCTTGGCGTCGGCCTCGATAGCGTCCTGAGCGGGGGTCGGCCACGGACCCTTCGTCGACGTGGCGGCGGCCCGCCACCGATACCAGGTCGCCCGCGGGATCCCGAGCTGTGCACAAAACGCAGTCACCGTCATGTCGACCGTCTGCCGCTCCGCGGCGAGTTCGTCGAAGCCGGGTAGAGCGCCCCCCCTTTACGCCACAGACGAAGCTCCATGTGCGCTTCACCCAGCGCCGCCGCCAGCTGCTCGTTCTCTGCAGCGAGCCGCTGCTCGACGCTGGTCGGTCTCGCCGGTCCGCCGGCGACGACCGCATCCGTGCCGCCGGTGAGGAACTGGTCCCGCCAATTCGCGATCGAGGTCTGCGAGACACCCTCACGCCGGGCCACCTCCGACATCGTCACCTCACCACGCAGAACAGCGAGCACAATCCGCACCTTGTCCTCCGCCGATCTCGACGGTGGTCGCGCCATCGGTTCTCCTTCGGGTCAAGCCCAACCTTGGCCTGTCTCACGAATCATGACACGGGACAACATCGCCAACGGCAAGAGCAAACGAGAAGCCCTCCGCATCCTGAAACGACGCCTCACCGACGTCACCTACCGCACCATGATCAACGACACCCACACCGCCCAAGCAGCCCAACCCGTGGCCGCTTGACATAGGAGAAACCGGTGCCTCTCATCGTGCACTCGGTGCCGCTGTGGGCCGCGGCGACCAACTGTTACGTGATCGCCCGCGGCCCGGGCGGGCCTGCCGTCGTGATCGACGCCCCCCCGGACGCAGCAGGCACCGCCCGCCTTCTCGCCGACATCGGCTGCTACCCGGAAGCACTGCTCGTCACACACGGACACATCGACCACGTCGGCGGGGCCGGTCGGCTGGTGAGGGACACGTCGGTGACCGCCTACCTGCATCCCGACGACCTGTGGCTCGCCATGGACCCGGAGTCGCAGTTGAGGAGCCTCTTCGGCACGAGCGCCGTGCCGGGGGACTTCGCGCCTCCCGAGCGCTTCGGCGACCTCGGACAC
>DASWKR010000021.1 GCA_036396535.1 Acidimicrobiia bacterium
CTCGCCCTCTACGAACCGACCGACGCCCTCGCCTCGTGCGCCGCGGCCGCAAGCGTGTCGACCTCCGTCATGTGCTCGGCGTTCACGTCGGTGCCCTGGGAGGACGTGGCCGCCACCGCTCCCGGCCGGCACATGTTCCAGCTGTACGTCCTGGGAGACCGAGGATGGACGACGGACGTGACCGTGCGGGTCGAAGCGGCAGGGTTCGGCGCCCTGTGCGTCACCGTGGACACGCCGATGATCGGGCGACGCGACCGGAGCCTCGAGCTCCGGTCGGTCTTCGTCGCCGACCCGGCATCCGGTGAGCATCCCAACCTGGCGCGACACGGCTGGGACCCTTCGTACCGATCTCGCTACACCCCGGCCGACCTCGAGTGGCTCTGCCGGCAAACCCGCCTCCCCGTGGTCGTCAAGGGCATCATGACCGCCGACGACGCCAGGGCAGCAGTTGATGCGGGAGTGGCGGGCGTGTACGTGTCGAACCACGGCGGACGCCAGGTCGACCACGCCATCAGCACGATCGAGGTGCTCGGCGAGATCGTCGAAGCGGTCGGCGCCGAAGTGGACGTGGCGGTCGACGGCGGGTTCACGCGGGGCGCCGACGTCTGCAAGGCGCTGGCTCTCGGCGCCAGGGCCGTCGGCATCGGCCGCCTGCAATGCTGGGGACTGGCCGCAGGTGGCACGGCAGGGCTGACCCGGGTGCTCGAGATCCTCCGGGAGGAGATCGTGGTGACGATGGCGAACATCGGTTGCCGGACGACGCACGACGTCACGCCCGGTCACGTGAGGTGGGCCGTGCCGGCCGGCGAAGGCGTCTGAACCCGCCGGCATTGCAGGCGCTCACGCTGTGTCGGTCCGCCGCTGCGAGGAACGCGGTACCGTCCGACTGCCGCAACACGCTCGACGGAAGGTGGCGCCATGCCAGACGAGCCGGCTCACCACAGGGCAACCGGAGCCTCCATCGGCGCCGTGATCCTGGTGTCGGCCGGTTTCGTGGCGGTGATCGCCCTCCATGCCTTGCGGACCGACCTCGACCCGGTACGCGAGGTGATGAGCGGCTACGCCAACGGGTCGTTCGGGATCGTGATGACGGTGGCGTTCTATGCCCTCGGCGGCGCCGCCCTGCTGATGGCGTTCAGGCTGCCGAGGGCGACCCACCGAACGCCGGTTGCGCGGGCCGTCTCCGTGCTGCTGGCGTTGGCGGGAATCGGGCTCATCCTCGCCGGCGTGTTCGAGGTGGAGAGGCCGCTCATCCCGGACACGATCGAGGAGATCATCCACAGCGACGCCGCCATCGCCGCATTCGTGCTGTTGATCGCGGCGATGCTGCTGTTCACCGTCGTGTGCCGTCGCGACCCTCGGTGGCACTCTTTCTTCGTCGTCACGCTGGCACTGGCGTTGATGGCGACCGCCGCGGCCGCCTTCAGCCCGCTCGCCGACCGCACGCCGTTGACGGGGGTCGCCCAGCGGGGCCTGGCGTTGACCGTGTTCGCCTGGCTGTTCCTCGTCGCAGCCCGCATCCGCTTCCACCCCGCCCACGTCCCCCAGCCAGAATCGGACGGGTCCTGAACGATCGGTTGCGCCCGGCCGCGGTGGCGCTGATGCTCGTCGGCTTCGGCCTCGTCGTCGCGGTCCACGTCGTCACAGGTCTCGACCCGATCAGCCGCAGGCTCAGCGAGTACGTCCACGAGGAGGGCGGCTTCCTGATGGTGGCGGCCTTCATAGCCATCGGCCTCGGGATGATCGGGCTGGGGCTCGCCATCAGGACGGCGACGGGGCGCCTGGCCCCATGGGTTGCCACACTGGTCGGCCTGGCGGGCGTCGGCATGATCGTGTCGGGCCTCTACCCCACCGACCCGGGGCCGGCGACGATCTCGGGGCTCCTTCACAGCCGGGCCTCGGGTGGCGCCACCCTCGCCCTCATCGGCGCCTCGATCCTCTGGTCGTTCCGCACGCCGGGTCGCGATCGGCTCCTCATGGGACTCTCCGTCGCGGCCGCGCTGCTCGGCGTCGTCAGCGTGGCGCTCCACGAGACAGGCGTGTCAGGCCTCGGTCAGAGGAGCTTGTGGGTGGTGCTGCTCGCCTGGCTCTTGCTGGCGGCAGTCCGCCTCGAGCGCGTCTGACGCTGCGTCGTCAGGCTGCGAGGTGAATCGAGGTGACGTCTCCGAGCGCGATCGATCGGGTTCGGTTGTCGTGGCGAAGGAGCATGGCCCATTCGCCGTACGGAGCCTCCATGCCGAGGTACTCCCCGAAGGCGACGCCGTATCTCGTGGCGGCGCGGTAGTAGAAGCCGCGGCGGAGGTGGTTGAAGTTTGGGGTCGCGTCCCTACGCGACCGACGTTGTGCCGTCATTCGGCACTCCTTTCGTGGATGCGGGCCGCCAGGCCCGCAGTGATCTGTTGCGGTGTCAGCGGCGGGGTCGCCTCGGCCGGGCGATGCTGACCTTGAGGTCCCTGCCGCCGAGGCGGGTGCCGTCCAGCGCTTCGACGGCGACCTGGGCTTCCGGCTGCCGCATGTCGACGAAGCCGAAGCCGCGTGAGCGGCCCGTATGACGATCTGTGACGATCGTCGCCTCCCTGACCTGGCCGAACGGCTCGAACAGCGCCCGGACCTCTGCCGCAGTGGCTGCCCAGGGCAGGTTCGAGACGTAGAGGCTCTCGTCTCTCCCGGCCGGCCGGCGGGCGTGACGGCTGTCCCGCTCCCCCTGTCCGTTGTGCGGGCTCCCTCGATCGGTACGTGGGGCGTCGCCGATCGTCCGACCGCCCCGCTCGAGGGCATCGGCTCGCGGCACGTCGATGACCTCGGGGAGCCCGAGGTCGCCGAGCATCCGGCGCACGGCCCTCTGCTGGTCACCGGTCACGAGGCTCACGACGATCCCGGAGGCCCCGGCCCTGGCGGTCCTGCCGGACCGGTGGAGGTAGTCCTTCGAGTCGGCCGGAGGGTCGAAGTGGACCACCGAGGCGACCGAGTCGACGTGGATGCCTCGGGCCGCCACGTCCGTGGCGACCAGTGCCTGGGCGCGGCCGGTCGAGAAGGCGTGGAGAGCCTTGGTCCGCTGGCTCTGGGAGCGGCCGCCGTGCATCGCAACCGCGCCGACGCCGAGCTTGACGAGCTGCTTGGTCAGCCGGTCGGCGCCGTGGCGGGTGCGCGTGAAGACGATCGAGCTGCCTGCCGACGTGACGACGGAGGCGGTGTGCTCGGCCCGGGCATCGCGATCCACGAGCCAGAAGTGGTGGCGGGCATCGACGGTCACCGCCGCCCCGACCGTGCCTGCCTCGTGTCGCACGGGATCCCGCTGATAGTCGCGGCTCAGCACCGCGACGTCGCCGTCGAGCGTCGCAGAGAACAGGAGGGTCTGGCGGTGGCGGGCCGTCAGGTCGAGGATGCGCCGGACAGCGGGGAGGAAGCCCATGTCCGCCATCCGATCAGCCTCGTCGACGACGACCACGTCGACGCTGTCGAGCTCGACGGACCGCTGCTCGATGAGATCCTCGAGGCGGCCCGGTGTGGCGACCAGGACGTCGAGCCCCTTGCGAAGGGCGCTCTTCTGGGGGCCGTAGGAGACGCCGCCGTACACGGCGAAGACATGTCTGCCCGCTGCCTTGGCCAGCGGAGCCAACTCCTGCTTGATCTGCTCGGCGAGCTCTCTCGTCGGCGCCAGGATGAGCGCCTTCGGCCTCGATCGTTCCGCTCGCTCTACCCGGGCGAGTAGCGGGAGCCCGAATGCGAGCGTCTTCCCCGACCCGGTGGGCGCCTTGCCGCACACGTCCTTTCCTGCGAGGACGTCGGGGATGGTGGCCGTCTGGACCGGGAACGGGTCGATGATGCCGCGTCCTTCGAGGACGCGAACGAGGGCGGCTGGCACCCCGAGTTGGGCGAACGTGTTCGGCATGATGTTGAATGCTCCTGAGCCCCGGCTGGGGTTTCGTTGTTTCTGTTGCCGTCTCTCGCTCGAGCTCGCGGTGTCAATCGCAGGATCGAGAGTCGGCGGAAGAGGCGTTCCAACCGGTGAGGACAAAGACCGTGGTCACCGGGGATCGCGACTGTGCGCTGGCCTCCACCCGGTGCGGCGAGCGTCATCGTACCACGGTTCCGTGGGGAGACGACGCATTCCCGTATCGGCAGACCGCGGCTGCGGCTGAACCGCTTGGGCGTGGAATCGTCTGCACGCCTCCGCGAACCGCTACACTGAATGCAGATAGCGTACGCCCGATGCGTACAACGCCCGTTCCGCCGCATCGTTCCGTCCGGCGGACCACCGCAGGACATGCCGATCAATGCCGACGTCCAAGTCGGCTCGGACGCTGATCCGGCGGGGCGTCAAACCGCAGACGGTGCGACGCTCGGAAGGAGCACGTTCATGTCCAGCAATATCTACGTAGGCAACCTCGCCTTCAGCACAACGTCGGCAGATCTGCAGACGCTCTTCGGCAAGCATGGTGAGGTGCGCAAGGCGCAGGTCATCACGGATCGCGACACCGGCCGTTCCCGCGGATTCGGCTTCGTCGAGATGGCGACCACCGAAGCGGCCCAGGCGGCGATCAGCTCGCTCAACGGCCACAACCTCGACGGTCGCGACCTCACCGTGAACCTGGCCAAAGAACGATCACGTTGAAGCCCGCCGCGGGCAAGCGAATCGTCGATACGGTCACCCAGCGTTGCGAGCACTGCGGGCATCCCCGCAGGGAGCATCGCGACGCCAACGCGTGCACCGTCCCGAAGTGCGCATGCGCCGACTATGCATTGTCCTCTGGAGGCTCGCGCCGCCCGTCATGATGGGC
>DASWKR010000022.1 GCA_036396535.1 Acidimicrobiia bacterium
ACCATGATGAGCGGCTCGATCGACCGGATCCCGTTGAAGATGGTGCGAGCGATGTAGTAGATGGAGAGTCCGATCCCGACGGTGCCGCCCGTGCGGTAGGAGCGGACCGCCAATGCGATCCCCATGACGGCGCCGACCCCGAACGGGATCCACAGCGTCCTGGAGGGGTCGGTGATCTCGTACAGCCATGCGAACCCTTGTGCGACGAGCACCGCCAGGACGCCTCCTGCTAGCGCCGACAGCGGTATGCCGACGCCCATGACGGTGGCGAGGGCGGCTCGCTTGCGAATCGATGTCCCGAGACGGCCGGCCAGGTTCATGAGCAACCCGGCCGTCGCCAGAGCTGCCAGGACGGTGATGATCGCCTCGAGGATCTCTCCGAGCTTGGCGAAGAAGCTCCCGACGAAGTCGAGTGAGCCGAGTCGCTCTGCCAGCCAGTTGCCGACGGAACCGAGCAGGTCCGCCACCAAGAACAGCACGACGATGGCGCCGACGCCCGCGGCTGCCAGTCCCACCAGGCGAGCCGCCCGCTCGGTTGGCGTCGGTGGAGCCTCTTCGATGGTCGGCAGCGCCCAGCGGGTGACGGCGATGATCCCGGCAGGGATCACGAGCAGGCCGAGCAACACCAGGATGACGTTGTCGGTCAGGAGCTCGGAGAGCGAGCTGGCCCATCCGGCGGCGACGATGCCGAGGGCCACGCCGATGGGGAGCGCCAGTATCTGCAGGGCGAGCCGGATGACGGTCGTGCTCACGTCGCGCATCAGATTGCGGGCCGCCAGGAAGCTGAGAGGCACTGCGAGGAAGATGCCGGCCGTGGTTGCCAGTAGCGCCAGGAAGACGGTTTCGACGATGCGATCGAACGTGTCGGAGGCCGCCTGACTGATGCGCGGCGACATGACGAGTGAGTCCGTGACGGCAACGCTGTTTGCTGCGATCCCTGTGGTGGCGTCGTAGAAGGCGATCGACCAGCCGGAGAGGTCGGTGCCGGGGTCGCCCTCGAGCGTGACTTGATCGTCGCCGAGCACGGTGACCCGCAGCCCCGTCGTGGCGTCCTCTGCGAGCGGGACCGCCGTGTCGCCCTGGGCGATGCCCGACGTTGCTTGGAAGGGCTCGCCGAAGGTCAGGAACTGGGCGACGTCCCGGCCTGGGTCGACGAGGGCGATCCCGGGAGTTGCGGGGGTCGAGATGGACAGGTCGACGGTGAAACGCCCGGAGTCGGGCATCGTCACCGGATCCTGGACCGCGTTCTCGTTGTCGTCCTGCCACACCTGCTCACGATTGAACAGCGAGCCCACGTTCTCGCTCGTGACCGCCCTGATGATCTGCGGTCCCTCCTCGGGCCGCTCCCGCGTGTCGACCGTCAGCTCGAAGTCTCCGTTGGCGTCCGCCAGGAACGTGCCGAGCCTCAGCTCGAGGTCGCCGGAAGGGGGTACGAGCGCCAGGGTTCCCCTGGCGTTCGAGGCGAGGTTGCGGCCTGTGATCGTGATCGTGCCGCCCGGTTCGACGCACGGCGGCTCGACGGTGACGTGCCGCGAGCCGGCGCCGGGCTGCTCGGGGGTGAATCCCCCCGAAGGGCAGGGCATGTAGAACGTGGCATCGGTGTTCGTCGGGACCCGCTCGTACGTGATCAACTCGGGACGCGCCAAGTCGCGCAAGACGTTCACGAGGTTCTCTTGGCGGGTCTCGGAGCTGATCTCCTCGAGGCTCACCTTGGTCGTCTCGAAGCCGAAGGCGTAGACGAGGAGTGTCGCGATGACCGCCAGCCAGACGAAGATCGTCCGCCGGAGCGAGCGTGGCGATCTCGTCGGATCGGGAGTCCTCTCAGCCAACGCGCTCGGCCTCCTGGCCGTATATGTCCTTGAATCGGGCGTCGTCGATCTCCGCCGGGGCTCCCTCGAACACGAGCCGACCTGCACTGAGCGCGATCGCCCTGTCTGCGTAGCGGTGCACGAGGTCGAGGAAGTGCAGGCTGCAGAGCACCGTCACTCCCGAGTCTGCGTTGATCTCCTCCAGGTAGTGCATGATGCTGTGGGCCAGGACCGGGTCGAGGCTGGCGACCGGCTCGTCCGCCAAGATCATCTCCGGGCTCTGCATGAGGGCGCGAGCAACACCGACTCGCTGCTGCTGCCCGCCGGACAAGGAGTCTGCTCGTGCTCTCGCCTTGTCCCTGAGCCCCACCCGGTCGAGCTGCTCGAGGGCTCGCTGCACCTGGTCGCCGGGGAAGCGGTTGATGATGCTGAGGGCGGGGTTGACGTAGCCGAGACTGCCCTGGAGCACGTTCGTGATGACTTTGGATCGGTGCACGAGATTGAAGTGCTGGAACACCATGCCGATGCGCCGCCTGATCCAACGCATCTCTTCCTGGGTGGCGGCCGTGATGTCCTCGCCGTTCCAGGTGATGCGACCTTCTGTCGGCTCGATGAGCCTGTTGATGCAGCGCAGCAGAGTCGACTTGCCCGAACCGCTCAACCCGATGATGGCGAGGAACTGCCCGTCGGGCACCTCGAAGCTGACATCTTCGAGGGCGAGCGTTCCGTTGCCGTAGACCTTGGTGAGGTGCTCGACCTTCAGCATGGTGCCGGAGTATCCCAGAAGTCCCGCCCGGTGGTCGAGTAGCGGTCACCCGACATGCGGTCTCGCTGCTCGGTGACACGAGACGAGGAAGGGGCAGGGATCGCTCGCTGCCCCTTCCGCCGTACCAATGCGTCTGCTGCTCAGTCGGGTGGCGTGAAGCCGACGAGCTCGACGATGCGGCGCAAGTCGTCGTACTCGGAGTCCGTGGCTGGAGCGATGCTCGTCCAGCCGTAGAAGTCCTGGTTGCCGATCGAGTCGTTCCAGGCACAGTTCTCGTTCGTGTCGCACTCGGCCGCGAAGGCGAGGAGCGCCTCCTCGATCTGCGCCCTCACGTCCGCCGGGAACTCCGGTCCGAACGAGAGCGTGTCGTTCGGGATCGGGGGCGAGATCTCGAGGATCCGCAACGCCTGGATGATGTCGGGCGCATCGGCGCGTGCCGACGCCCTGGCGTCGAGAACCCGGTACTCGCCACCCTCACCACACAGCAGCTGATCGCCGTCCTCGCTGGGTGCGCAGGTGTCGACGATGTCATCCGGGATGTCGGCAGGATCGCCGACTTCCCAGCTGCCTTCCGGCAGCAGCGGCGGGCTGAAGAACGTGGTCGCGAAGTCGGCCTCACCGCGGTAGACGGCGAGGGCGGCTTGCGGATGACCGCCGGACTCGACCGGCTCGCCCGGGGTGACGCCCGCCTGGTCGAACATGAACGTCGGGACCATGAAGCCTGATGTCGACCCGGAGTCCGGGTACGCCCAGGACAGGCCTTCGAGCTGGTCGACGCTCGTGATCTCGCTTTCACGCGGGACGAGGATCTGGGCCCAGTACTCGGCGAAACCGAATCGGATGGCTTTGAACGCCACGTTGACCCCGCACTCGTTGGCGGCGAGCACGTACCCGAGCCCGGGGATGAATCCCATCGTGTTCTCGGGCGATGCACACATCTCTGCGAGCGCCGCCGCATACGACGTCGGCACGACCACCTCGTACGACAGGCCGGTGGCCTCCTCGAGAGCCTGCCTCATCACCTCGCCGCCGGCGACGATCACGTCGCCTTCGACGGATGGGACAAAGATCACCTTGACGGGGTTGTCTGCGGTCCCGACCGCGGCGGCCGCCGTCGTTGTCGGCGCCATCGTCGTTGTCGGCGCCACCGTGGTCGTGTCGGCGGGCGGTGCCGTCGTAGTCGTCGTGCCGCCATCGCCGCAGGCGACGACGATGAGCGCGAATACGGCGAGGCCGGCTGCCTGCTTCCGGTATCTCATGTTCTCCTCATTTCGAATGCCGCGCCTCTGTTGCCAGGCGCGCCGCAGGTCGCAGCGTAACGCGCCTTTCGATCTCGGTGCACTTTCACGGACTCTCCTGCAGCTCGGCGACGAAGTTGGCGAAGTCTTGCCAGTCCAAGATGTCGTGCGCGCCGGGCACGGGATCGTTCCACGATCGAACGAATCGGCAGACCGTCGCCTCGGGCCGCCTGGCGACGATCGCCGGGAGGTGAGCAGGGGAGTCCTCGAGGTAGACGTGGCACTCCACCTCCCATTTGCGCCGAGTGATGTGGACTTCGCGCGTCGGGATGCGTTTGTCGCCGATCCAGGCGAACGTGTCCGGGATCGCCCAGCGAGGCTTGGTGGTGATGATGACGATCTGGTGGTCGAGGCTGAGCGACTCGAGCGTCTCGAGTGCGCCGGGGAAGGTGTCGAGGTTCCGGAAGATCGACGGCCGATCCGTTCCCCGAGCCCACGTCCAGAAATCGCCCGTGGACCCGAAATGGGTGAGCGAGTACAGGCCGTCCCACTCGATCACCTGGTGAGCCTCCAGCGCTGCCGAGAACTCGGCGTTGTAGAGCTTCATCCAGCCCGAGTTGAAGTCGGCCACGACTCCGTCGAGGTCGATGCCCAGCCTCATCGGTGGGTGAACCTAGCGGTCTGTCGCGGGATTCATGACCACGCGCCGCGGTTGTCCCGGTTTGCGGCGTCGGCCACGCGGAGGTCCGGTCTGCCAAGCGGCCCCCTCGGCTCGGGTCGCAGGGCGACTGCTCGCCCCTCCGCCGCGGAGCGGGAGACAGCGTGTGTGTGGCGGTCCTACGGTTCGCAGGCTTCTACGCAATCCCCCGGTTTCCGGGGGATCGACGAGCGCCGGAGGCCGAGTCGAGGGGGCCCTGCGGTCCGGTCTGCCAAGCGGCCCCCTCGGCTCGGGTCGCAGGGCGACCGCTCGCCGGTCCCCCGCCGAGCGGGAGACAGCGTGGATGGCCGTCCGTGCGGTTGGCGGGTGTCCCTCGGTTCGGTTTCTTACGCTCATCCCCCGGTTTCCGGGGGATCGACGAGCGCCGCAAGCCGAGTCGAGGGGGCCCGGCAGTGTGTGGCGGCCAGGTGCCCCCTCGGCTCGGGTCGCAGGGCGACCGCTCGCCGGTCCCCCGCCGAGCGGGAGACAGCGTGTGTGTGGCCGTCCGTACGGTTCGCAGGCCTCTACGCAATCCCCCGGTTTCCGGGGGATCGACGAGCGCCGCAGGCCGAGTCGAGGGGGTCCGGCAGTGTGTGGCGACCAGGTGCCCCCTCGGCTCGGGTCGCAGGGCGACCGCTCGCCGGTCCCCCGCGGAGCGGGAGACAGCGTTTGTGTGGCCGTCCCCGGTTTGCGGCGTCGGCCACCCGGCGGTCCAGAGCCGAGGTCACCAATTGGACGACAGACCACTAGTGGTTTCGGGCGATGCGTGACCGGCTCTCGAGGAGCTCGCCGGGGGTCGCAGGCGAGAGGACAGCTGGGGCTCGCTCGGTGGCGTCCTCTCTGCGGGCGCGTCACTGCCCGAGAGTACGATGAACGACCGATGGACTACCAAGCGCTCTATCGCCGATACCGCCCGCAGCGATTCGGTGAGGTCGTCGGCCAGGATCACGTGACGGCGACCTTGCTTCGAGAGGTCGTCGAGGGCAAGGTGGCCCACGCCTACCTTTTCGCCGGGCCGCGCGGCACGGGTAAGACGACGACCGCCCGGCTTCTCGCCAAATCGCTCAACTGCACGAACCGGGGTGCAGATGGTGAGCCGTGCACCGAGTGCCCGTCGTGTGTCGGCATCGCCGAGGGCACGTCGCTCGACGTGATCGAGCTCGATGCGGCATCCCACAACAAGGTCGAGGACATCCGTGAGATAAGGGTGAACGTCTCGACCGTCGCCGCAGCAGGCGGGGCGCGCCGGGTCTACATCCTCGACGAGGCGCACATGTTGTCGCGAGCGGCGGGCAACGCTCTCCTCAAGACCCTCGAGGAGCCGCCGGAACACGTCGTCTTCGTTCTGGCCACCACCGAGCCATACAAGTTGCTCGACACGATCCGCTCCCGCAGCCAGCGGTTCGACTTCCACCCGATGCCGTTCGAGGTGCTCGTCGACCACCTCGACGACGTCAGCGCCCGGGAAGGCTTCAACGTCGACGCAGAGGCGATGACCCTCGTCGCCAATCACGCAGCCGGCTCGATGCGGGACGCCCTCAGCCTCCTGGAGCAGGTGGCCGCCCTCGGCGAGGGCAAGGTTGCGGCGGCGATGGTGTCACGAGCGCTCGGGCTGGCCGACAAGGACGCCTTCTCGACTCTGGCGTCGGCGATTCGCGACCAGGACGCCCCGGCTGCGCTCGGCCTGGTCGCCAAGCTCGCCTCGCAGGGTGCCGACCTGCGCCGCTTCGTATCCGAGTCCGTCGGGTTCTTCAGGGGCGTGTTCCTCGCCCAGTATTCGCCCAACCTGGAGGAGATCGCCGACGAGTCGCCGGACACGCTGGCGCTGTGGCGCGCCTTCGCCACCGAGCTGCAGGTGTCGGACGTTCTGCGGGCCGTCGACCAACTGTCCGAGGCGCTCCTCCACGTTCGCCAGGGCAGGGAGGAGCGGCTGGTCATCGAGTTGGCGATGTTGCGGCTGACTCGGCCCGAGACCGCCGTCGACGTCGAGTCGCTCCAGACGCGGCTCGGGCGCCTCGAGGCGAGAGTCCGGGAGCTGGCAGGCCAGGTGGTGAGTGGACCAAACGTCGCCCCTCGAGGGCACGAGCAGGCGGTCGAGCCTGAGTCCGTGGCGGCCGATGCCCCATTCGAGACGCCCGAGCCTGTCGTCGTTGCCGGCCATGACGGCGACGACGGGCCGCCGGGTGCCGCATCGGGGGACGCCGATACGCTCGTCGACCTCGACCTGGGCACGCTCGGCGCGTCGTGGCCGGCGATCGTCGCCCGCGTTCGTGAGGTGGCCGGACCGTCGCGGCACGCATGGTTGAAGGAGGCCGTCCCCGCCGGCGTCGAAGCCGGCACGGTCACGTTCCACGTTCCCACCCACCTCCCGTTCCATCTGGAGCAGCTCCGGGAGGACCGCGGCCTGCACGAGGTGGTGTCGTCGGTCGCGATCGATGTGCTCGGCGGCGCCATCACTCTGGAGTTCGTGCCTGCGCCGCACGATGATCGAAAGCTCATGCCCGTTGCCGAGCCGGAGCGCGCCCCCGATCGAGACGACCTGCTCGAAGAGGGCAAGGGCGATGACCCGACCGAGCTTCTCGCCGACCTGCTCGGTGGCGAGATCGTCAGCGAGTGACGGAGTGGTGGGCCGGTCAGGCTCGAATATGAGGGGCCGGCCGGGGAGGCATTGGTGTCACCCCCTGTCGCTACGCTGAGCCCATGTCACGCATGCCAAAGGACATGCGCCAGCTCATGGAGCAGGCGCAGCGGATGCAGGCGCAACTCCAGGCCGCCCAGCGGGAGCTCTACGACAAGACCTACGAGGGGTCCTCGGGCGGGGGCGTGGTCAAGGCGGTCGTGAAGGGCTCCGGCCAGCTCGTATCTGTCGACTTCGACCCATCCGTGCTCGATCCGGACGACCCTGAGATGGCGGGCGATCTCGTCGTCGCCGCGGTCAACCAAGCCCTCTCCGCCGCAGCCGCCGAGGCCGGTGAGGCGGTTGGCGGCATGACGGGCGGCCTCGATCTCGGCGGTCTGCTCGGCTGATGTTCGAGCCGCCGGTCCAGCGCCTGATCGACGAGTTGGCACGGCTGCCGGGTATCGGCCAAAAGAGCGCGCAGCGTCTTGCCTTCCACATCCTCAATGTGGAGGAAGCGGACGCTTTCAGGCTCGCCGACGCGATCGGTGAGATGCGGCGCCAGGTGAGGCTGTGTTCGAGGTGCTTCAACGTGACGGCGAAGGAGGAGTGCTCGATCTGTGTCGACCTGCGGCGAGATCCCGCCGTGGTGTGCGTCGTCGAGCGAGCCCAGGACATCCCCGTTCTCGAGCGCACCCAAGAGTTCAACGGCCGCTACCACGTGCTCGGCGGGGCGATCTCGCCGATCGAGGGGATCGGCCCCGACCAACTCCACGTGAGGGAGCTGGTCGCCCGGATCGACTCGGAGGGTGTCAAGGAGGTCATCGCGGCCACCAATCCGACCGTCGAGGGAGACACGACGGCGCTCTATCTCGCCCGACTCCTCAAACCGCTCGGCGTGATCGTGTCCCGGCTCGCCAGCGGGCTCCCGGTGGGTGGAGATCTCGACTACGCCGACGAGATCACTCTGGGGCGGGCATTGACGGGGCGCAAGGAGCTGTAGCCGGCGCCGGGACGCGTCGCGCTGGTAACCGTGGCGCCGGTCGATCCGGAGCGGTGCAAGCCGACGAGGGAGGTCTCGTGAAGGTTCTGCTCGCCGTTCCCTACTGGGGCGGTTCGCACAGGGCATGGGCCGAGGGCTACCGGGACGCCTCGACGCACGACGTCGAGGTGGTCGCCCACGAGGCGCGCTTCTGGAAGTGGCGGATGCAGGGAGCGTTCGTGACCCTCGCCGAGGAGGCGCGTCGGCTCGTCGAGAGCGCCGGTCCGTTCGACGTCATCGTCGGCACGTCGACGCTCCACGGCGCTGCCTTCCTGGGCGCCCTCGGCGCATCTCGGGCGGGGAGCGCATTCGTCGTGTACATGCACGAGAACCAACTCACGTACCCCCTGTCGCCCCTCGACCGCGAGGACGAGACGTACGCCATGATCAACTGGGCCTCGATGACCGTCGCCGACGCCGTCATCTTCAACTCGAATCATCACCTGGAGTCGTGGTTCGAGGCGGTCGTCGGTTTCACCCGACGGTTCCCGGACCACACCCACACCCATCTCATCGAGTCTGTGGCGGCGAGGAGCTCGGTACTGCCGGTCGGCGTCGACTTGGGCCGCATCGACCCACCTGGCTCTCGATCGGGCGGGACGACGAGGATCTTGTGGAACCACCGCTGGGATCATGACAAGGGCCCGGACGACCTCGTCGACTTCGCCGTCGGTCTGGTCGCCTCGGGCGCCGACTTCGAGCTCGCCGTGTGCGGCGAGCAGTTCGTGTCGCCTCCGGCGGCGTTCGAGAGGCTCCCTGCCCTGCTGAGTGATCGACTCGTGCACTTCGGCCACGCCGACGAGATGCGCTACGTGGAGCTGCTCCGCAGCGCCGACGTCGTCGTCTCGACGGCGCGCCAGGAGTTCTTCGGAGTCGCCATCACGGAGGCCGTCTACGCCGGGGCGTTTCCCGTGCTCCCGAACCGGCTGGTCTACCCGGAGCGCATCCCCGAGCGCCACCACCTGCGGTGCCTGTACGAGGACGGGGCCGGTATGGTCGAACTGGTCCGCTGGGTTATCGAGCATCCGAAGGAGGCCGCCGGCATCTGTGCTGCCCTGCGGGCCGAGATGGCTCGCTTCGACTGGAAGGTGATGGCTCCCGCATACGACGCCACTCTCATGGGCGTGGCGGAAGGTCGGAGGCGGTAGGAGCTCGAAGCAGGGTGGAGACTGTGATGTTGTGGAACGTGCCGGAACGTCAGGCCGCGGCGGAAGTCACTCGATGCCGACGGCTCCGACTGCATCGATCCACTCGACGCGATGGAGAGCGTTGACGAACCTCACCGTTCCCGTTCGTGACCGCATCACCAGAGAATGGGTCCGAATCTGGGTTCCGAGGAACTCGACGCCGTCGAGCAGCTCGCCGGTGGTCACGCCCGTGGCCGCGAAGAACGTGTTGTCGGAGTCGACCAGGTTGTGTGTCGTCAGCACCTGATCGAGGTCGAGGCCCATGTCTTCGGCATAACGCCGCTCGGAGTCGTCGCGCGGCCAGAGCTTGCACTGGATCTCACCTCGCAGTGAAGCCATGGCACACGCCGCGGTGACCGCTTCCGGCGAGCCACCGATGCCGAACAGGATGTCGACCCCGCTGTCTTCCTTGGCGGTGGAGATCACGCCGGATATGTCCCCGTCACCGATGAGGGCGATCCTGGCACCCGACTCTCGCACCTGGCGCACGTAATCCTCGTTGCGCGGCCGGTCGAGGATGATCGCCGTCACGTCTGACAGCGACTTGCCCTTCGCCTTGGCGACCTGCTGGAGGTTGTGGGCGACCGGGGCCTCGATGTCGACCTGCCCGGCCGCCGTCTCGCCGACGGCGATCTTGTCCATGTACACGAGCTTGCCGGGGGCGTACATCGAGCCACGCTCTGCCAGAGCGATCACCGCAAGAGCCCCCGGCATCCCTCGTGCGGTGAGGCGTGTGCCGTCGACCGGGTCGACTGCCACGTCGACCTCCGGCTCGCTTCCGTTTCCCACCCGCTCGCCGTTGTAGAGCATCGGCGCCTCGTCCTTCTCGCCCTCGCCGATGACCACGATGCCGTCCATCTCGACGGTCGAGAGGACGGTACGCATGGCGTCGACGGCGGCCTGGTCGACTGCCTCCTTGTCGCCTCGTCCCTGGTACCTGGCGGCCGCCATGGCGGCCGCCTCGGTCACCCGGACCAGCTCGAGGGCGAGGTTTCTGTCCGGCTCGACACTCATGAGACCTCCACGATCATCGCCTCGCCCTGCCCGCCTCCACCGCACAGCGCGGCGCCGCCCATCCCGCCGCCGCGATGCCGCAGCGCGTTCACCAGGGTCACGAGTATGCGTGCCCCCGTCGCTCCGAGCGGGTGTCCGAGTGCTACCGCCCCTCCGTTCACGTTCACGATCGCCGGGTCGAGATCGAGCAGCTTGGCGGACCAAAGGGTCACGGCTGCGAAGGCCTCGTTGATCTCGACGAGGGCGAGGTCGCCCAACTCGACTCCGGCTCGCTTGGCAGCGATCTCCAGCGCCTGTGCGGGGCGCTCGTGGAGGGTGGCGTCCGGTCCCGCCGTCTGGCCGAACCCGAGGATCCGGGCCATCACCGGAAGTCCCGCCGCGTCGGCGGCTGCCCGGTCGGCGACGAGGAGGGCCGCCGCGCCGTCCGAGATCTGTGACGCGTTGCCGGCCGTGATCGAGCCACCCGGGCGGAAGGCGGGGCTCAGCGAGCCGAGGGACTCCGCCGTCGTGCCCGGGCGGATCCCTTCGTCGACCGTGACGGTGAGCGCCTCGCCCTTTCGTTGCCGGACTTCCACCGGGACGATCTCGGCGGCGAACTCGCCCGACTCGGTCGCTGCGAGGGCCCTGGCGTGACTCGCCGCCGCCCATGAGTCCTGCTCGGCCCGGCCGATGCCGAGGGCCTGGTTCTTGAGGTCGGACGACTCACCCATGGTGCAGTTGTCGAACGCACACCAGAGGCCGTCGTGCTGCATGCTGTCGACGAGGGTCGCGTCCCCGATCCGGAGGCCTCGACGCGCTCCGGGAAGGACGTAGGGGGCGTTCGTCATCGACTCCATCCCGCCGGCGACGACGAATCGGCTCTCGCCGAGCTGGACGTGGCGGGCCGCCTCGGCGACCGCCGTCATGCCTGAGAGGCACACCTTGTTGATCGTCGTCGCCGGCACCGTCATGGGCACACCCGCTCTCACGGCCGCTTGGCGGGCGGTGATCTGGCCCTGACCTGCCTGGATGACGTGACCGAACAGCACCTCGTCGACCTGACCCGGATCGAGTTCCGCACGCTCGAGGGCACCCCTGATGGCGGCCGCCCCGAGCTCGACCGCCGCCAGCGGGCTGAAGACTCCGTTGAATCGACCGATCGGCGTTCGTGCCACCGAGCAGATGACCGGCTCAGGCATGTGACTCCTCGTGTCCAACCGAATGCTACCGGCCCCCCGCCCCTTCCGTTCTTGCGTACCCCTGTCGCGTATGTGCGATGCGGGGGCGCCGGAACCGGTGGGCGCGGTCGCCCTTGGTCGACGCACGCGGCGCGCCAGCTACCGTTTCGGGAGTGCTCCCGTACAACATCGACCACGTCGCCATCGCGGTACGAGACCTCGAAGAGGCCGTCGAGCGTCACATGCAGCTCTACGGAGTCGAACCCCTCTCGACGGAGGTCGTCGAGAGCCAGGGCGTCATCGAGGCGATGATCCCGATCGGGGGCTCCTACGTGCAGCTCATCCAGCCGCTCGGGCCGGAGACGCCGGTCGGCCGATTCATCGAGAGACGCGGCGAAGGGCTCCACCATCTCGCATTTGCGGTCAGTGACATCGACGACGCCCTCAGGTCGCTCGCCGAGGCCGGGGCCGTTCTCGTGGACGAAGAGCCTCGGACCGGAGGGCGGGGCGCCCGGATCGCGTTCGTGCACCCGCGTACGATGGCCGGGACGCTCGTCGAGCTGGTGGAGTTGCCATGACGAGAGGCGCAGTTCAGATCTTGGGCGGTCCGACCGCCGACGAGGCCGCCGCCGTCTCGGCGGTCATCGCCAGGCTGCTCGACGAGGAGGCCGGGGCGAGGGCAACCCCGCCGCGGGTGCCGCGCCCTCCAACGTGGGTTCTCGCCTCCCAGAATCGCGAGCTGCCCGCCGCGGTGCCGCCGAGCTCGTACGACACTCTGGCCTGGGCGGAGCTCGACAGGATCGACGGCTCGTCCGAGTCCTGATGCTCAGCCGACGGCTGGGCTCGACTGGCGAACAGGCTCGTCGTGGTCCCGCTCCGCCGGCGAGGCGACCCGGAGCGTGAAGCAGAATCTCGACCCGGTCGGAAAGCGGGACTCGTGCCACAGGTCGCCGCCCATCGCCCTCGCCAGCTTGCGAGCGATCGGGAGGCCGAGGCCGAACCCGCGGTCGGAGCGGGAGTCGCCCTTCGTGAGCTGCTCGAAGTGCTCGAAGATCCGCTCCCTGTCGCCTTCCGGAACGCCCGGGCCGTTGTCCGCGACGACCACCTGGAACAGATCGCCGGTCTGCTCGCCTTCGACGAGTATCTGGTCGCCGCCATACTTTCGGGCGTTCTCGAGCAGGTTGCGGAGGATCTGCTTCGTCCGCACGTGGTCGGCGACGACCGTCACGTCGATCGGGATCGACACGCTGAATTCCTTGTCCGAGCCCTGGAACACGATCTCGCCTGTCTGATACGCCACCGACCGGACCGACAGGTCGGTCGGTTCGAGCCTCAGCTGACCCGCCTCGAGCCGCGGGATGACGAGGATGTCTTCGACGAGGTCGCCGAGGTGGGACGCCTCCCGCCCCATGATCATCAGGAACTCGTCGATCTCCACGGCGTCGATCTCGCTCCATGACTCGCGGAGTGTCTCGGCGAACCCCCCGATCGACGTGAGCGGGGTCCGCAACTCGTGGCTCACCATCGAGACGAACTCGTTCTTGAGCTGGGAAGCGCGTCGCTCGGACTCGAGGGCCTCCTGGTTGCGCCTGGCGGCGACGCGGAGCGCCCGGGCCGCGATGAACAGCATCTGGGTGGCCAAACCGAGGAACACCAGCGACGCCAACCCGTCCGCCAGCTCGGCCAACTCGTCGGGTGGAGCAAGATCGAAGGCCGGCACCCATTCACCGACCGGCGACACGAAGACGAATCCCAGCACGCTGATCAGGACGGCTCTGCGGAGAGGCAGGAGCAGGATCGAGGCAGTCAGGAGGTAGGCCACGGCAGCCGCCCCGATGGCGTTGGATTGGCCGCGGATGATTCCGACTGCGGTGACGACGACGAGGTCGATCACAAGCCGAGGGAGCGCCGAGACGCCTCGGGAGCGCGCCATGACGCCGTCGACCATCACGATGACGCCGGCGCCGATGACGTACGGCGATCCCGGCCAGCCGCTCGAGAAGCTGAAGAGCCCCAGGATCACGACCACGAGCCCGCCGACGGCACGCGTCGTGTTGAACGCACTGCGAACATCGATGTACGAGATCGGGGCGCGTGCCGCGGAGCGGCCTTCGGTGCCCACGCTGTTCACCTCAGTCGTATCGGATGGTGGGAAGCCACCCTTGACATTCAACACCACGCGCTCACCTTGCAACAGCCGCAGCGAGATCATTCAAGGCGTCGTCCGGGACGACGAGGTCGCCGTAGCCGGTTCCCACGGCGAGCCCAGGCTTGTAAGTCCCGTGGTAGTCGGAGCCCCCCGTCGCCGCGATCCCGAGGTGGGCGCACACCTCCGCCAAGTGGGCGCGCAGCTCGCCCGGGTACTCGGGGTAATAGGCCTCGATGCCCGCCAGTCCCGCCTCGGCCAGCTCGACGAACGCCGATCGGTAGTCCTCGGCGGCCACGCCGAGCGTGTGCGGGTGGGCGATCACGGGGGCCGCCCCCGATGCCCGAGCGAGGCTGATCGCCTCGTGGGCGTCGAGCCGCTCTCTCGAGAT
The DNA here is from genome assembly GCA_036396535.1 of Acidimicrobiia bacterium. Classification (NCBI taxonomy): domain Bacteria; kingdom Bacillati; phylum Actinomycetota; class Acidimicrobiia; species Acidimicrobiia bacterium. The sequence continues at coordinate 14,064 of DASWKR010000022.1, forward strand.
GTATCCAGGTCGGCCGGCGGCCAGGTAACGGTCGAAGGCGTCTGCCATGTCGACGGCGTAGCCCTTGCGCACGAGAACGGCAGCGAAGTGAGGCCGACCGATCCCATGCCCGCCCGCCTCTTCGACCACCTCGGCGAACCTCACGTCGAGGCCGAGTTGGGCGAGTCGGTCGGCGATTTGCTCGTTGCGGCTCGCCCTCGCTTGCTGGAGCCACACCAGTCGGTCCTGCAACGGGCCCGGTCCCGGTTCGAGGAAGTACACGAGCATGTGCATCGCACCTGTGTCCCACACGACGGACAGCTCGGTGCCGGCGACGAACCTGACCCCTGCTGCCTCGGCGGCGGTGCGCCCTTCCGAGATGCCGTCGAGGTTGTCGTGATCGGTGAGCGCGATGGCGCTGAGCCCGATGCGCCGGGCGGCCTCGACGATCGCGGCCGGCGAATCGGTTCCATCGGAGAACGTCGAGTGCAGGTGGAGGTCGACCGGCACCTCAGAGGGCGGACACGAAGCGGAGGCTCTCGGTGTCGGAGCCGCCGCCGAAGATCAGCGTGGTGACCCAGACAAGCAGCGCGAAGGCGGCCGCCCAGATGAGGATCCTCTTGCCCGTGGTGAAGATCCGCCTGCGGCGCTCCGCCTTCAGCTCCTCTGCAGCCTTCAGCTCGCGATTCGCTCTCTGGCGGGCGCGTTTGTCGGTTGCCATCGGGCCGGATGATAGAGCGGACGGGTATGGCTTTTCGATGTCGTGCCCCGTCCCGTGTCACGATCCGTCGATCGTCACCGCCTCGATGTACAGGGTCTCGAGGGGGACGCTCGTCTCGCCCTGAACGTTCGGCGCCAGCGGGATCTGGGCGATGACGGCGAGGACGTCCTCGCCAGCGATCACCTTGCCGAAGATGCTGTAGCTCAGGGTGAGCCCGGCGTCGTCGAGCATGATGAAGAACTGGGAGCCCGTGGTGCCGGCACCCGCATTCGCCATCGCGACGACGCCGCGTTCGTACGTGAAGTCGGGAGATGGGTACTCGTCGGGGATGGAGTACCCCGGTCCTCCGAGCCCGGTTGCCGTCGGATCGCCGCCCTGCATGATGAAGCCGGGAACGATGCGGTGCGACACCGTGCCGTCGAAGTAGCCACGCGACGCCAGGAAGACGAAGGAGTTGACGGTGGCGGGTGCCAGCGACGGATTGAGCTCGACGACGATCTCGCCGCACGACGTCGCGATGGTGGCCGTTGGATGGCTCTCGAGCGGTATGCCCATGTCATCCGGCGACGAGAACGTCATTCTCTCGACTGCTGCAGGTGCCTCGGCGCCGCACGCCGTCGTCCTGGCGCGGAACTCGTCGTAGTCCGACGGGATCAGGGGGATCTCCGGCACCGTGTCCGGCGGTGGTCGGGTGGTCGTCGGGGCGGCGCTTTCGCCACACCCACCCGCCAGGAGGGTGAGCGCCACCGCGATCATGGCGAGCCTCGACATGGGCGCGGATGGTAGGAGGGGACGGGCGGTACGACCCCTGGCCGGGTGAGGGGTGGATGCCCGACCCACCGGTACACTCGGCGGCAGCGTGGCCAGAATCGTTCAGAAGTATGGCGGAACGTCGGTCGCCGACGCCGATCGCATCCGCGCTGTCGCTCGGCGCGTCGCCGAAACCCACGAGGCGGGCCACGAGGTGGTGGTCGTCGTGTCCGCCATGGGCCACACGACGGACGAGCTGATTTCGCTGGCGGCGGACGTGAGCCCCCGTCACCACCCACGCGAGATGGACATGTTGCTCACCGCAGGGGAGCGCATCTCGATGGCCCTGTGCGCCATGGCCCTCGGCGACCTGGGGGTTCCGGCGACGAGCCTCACCGGTTCTCAGGCGGGAATCCTCACCACATCGGTGCACGGCCAGGCGGAGATCCTCGAGATCAGAGCCGAACGGGTCCTCGACGGCCTCGCAGCCGGCAAGGTCGTCATCGTTGCCGGGTTCCAGGGCGTCGACCCCGTCGCCAAGGAGATCACGACGCTGGGGAGAGGCGGCTCGGACGCAACCGCCGTCGCCCTCGCCGCCGCTCTCTCCGCCGACATGTGCGAGATCTACACCGACGTCGACGGCGTGTACACGGCCGATCCTCGAGTCGTACCCGATGCCAGGAAGCTCGACGAGGTGTCGTTCGAGGAGATGCTCGAGCTTGCCGGCAACGGCGCAGCAGTGTTGATGGCGCGTTCGGTGGAGTTCGGCCGGCGCTACGACATCCCGATCCACGTGCGGTCGGCCTTCCACGACGGTGAGGGAACCTGGGTCAAGGAGGACACGATGGAAGAGGCGATCATCCGGGGCGTTGCCCATGACACGTCGGAGGCGAAGCTCACCGTGCACGGCGTGCCGGACAAGCCGGGCGTCGCCGCCGCCCTCTTCGAACCGCTCGCCGCCGCCGGGGTGAACGTCGACATGATCGTGCAGAACGTCTCGATCGACGGGGTCACCGACATCAGCTTCACGGTCCCGAAGACGCACGCGGACCGGGCACGAGAGGTCGCCGGAGCTGCGCTCGAAGGGGTGGGTGTCGGGGGGATCGACGTGAACAACGCCATCGGGAAGGTGAGCCTCGTGGGTGCCGGCATGAAGAGCGAGCTCGGCATCGCAGCCAGGATGTTCCGGATCCTCTCCGAGAGCGGCATCAACATCGAGATGATCTCGACTTCGCCCATTCGCATTTCGTGCGTCGTGCGCGAGCATGACGTCGACGAAGCCGTGCGGCGCCTCCATGAGGGCTTCGACCCGCCGGTGGCGCCTGTGAAGGAGTCGTGATGAGCAAGCGAGTCGCCATCGTCGGCGCAACCGGCGCCGTCGGCACGACGATGCAGTCGATCCTCGAGGAACGGGACTTCCCCGTCTCGGAACTACGTCTCATGGCGTCGGCGAGGTCGGCCGGCAGGATGGTGCCCACGAAGTGGGGCGACGTCGTCATCGAGGATCTCGCGGCGGCAGATCCGGCGGGAATCGACGTCGCCTTGTTCTCGGCGGGGGCCGTCCGGTCTCGCGAGTTCGCCCCGAGCTTCGCCGCCGCGGGAGCCGTCGTCGTCGACAACTCCTCGGCGTTCCGGATGGCGCAAGAGGTGCCGCTCGTCGTTGCCCAGGTGAACGACCATGCCGTTGCTGGGCATGGCGGCATCGTCGCCAACCCCAACTGCACGACGATGGTGCTGATGATGGCCGCCGCACCGCTGCATCGCGCTGCCGGCCTCAGTCATCTCGTGGCGACGTCGTACCAATCGGTGTCGGGCTCGGGGCATACGGGCATGACGGTGCTCTCGGACGAGATCGAGGTGCTCGCCAAGGACCCGGAGCTGCTCGCCCAGGGCGGCTGGTCCGATCCGGGCTCCGACCTCTACTCCCGCCCGATCGGATTCAACGTCCTGCCGCACGCCGGGTCGTTCACCGAACAGGGTTACACCGACGAGGAGTGGAAGCTCGTCAACGAGACCCGCAAGATCCTCGAGGCCCCCGACGTGAGCATCGAGCCGACCTGCGTCCGGGTTCCCGTGATGGTCGGGCACGGGATCGCGGCGACGATGGCCTTCGAGCGCCCGATCACCCTCGATGAGGCGAAGGGGATCCTGGCGGCGGCACCCGGCGCCCAGCTCTGGGGCGACGGCAAGGTGCCGACCCCGCTCGACTGCGTCGGCATCGACGACGTGCTCGTCGGCAGGGTCCGCTCGACCCTCGGCGAAGCGGGCGGGATCAGCCTGTGGGCGGTTGGTGACAACCTCCGCAAGGGCGCCGCGCTCAACGCCGTTCAGATCGCAGAGCTGTTGTAGCGGCCCCACCGGGACTCTCCCTCGTCTCCCGTGTGGGATGCGCGACCGGTGAGGGCGAAGCTCGTCGGAAGTCGCTCTTCGAGTCCGGCTGAGGTAGGGCATGGGGCTTCTGGGAGCCCAAAATGCGGCCGTTGCTGTACCTTATCGGTACGCGACATGGGGTGAACGGACGTGCAGTCGACCGCATCGATCAGGATCGACCTTCCGATCGCCGACGTCTTCAGGTTCGTGACGACGATCGAGAACATGCCGCGCTGGATGATGGGCGTGAAGTCGGCCCGGCTCGTCTCCGCCGAGATGGCCGAGGGAGCCCACTTCGTGCTCGACTACATCAGGGGGTGGCGACCCTACGAGATGGAGCTCGAGGTCGTCGAGTTCCAGCCCCCGACGTTGCTGGCGATTCGCACGGCGAAGGGGCAGTTCGCTTTCGAGGGACGGATGGAGCTGGCGACGGTCGACGGCGAGACCGAGGTGACGAACATCATCGAGGCCGGGCCGGACAGCCTCTCCAGCAGCATCGCCTCGGTCCTCCTCGGGCCGATCCTGTCGCGGAGCTTCGCGAAGCGCCTCCTTGCAGAGCTCGAGGGCTTGCGGCGTGCCATCAGAGGCGAGTCGCTGCCGCAGTGACGACTCCTGAAGCCGGCTCCACCACGCGAAGAGGGCCCGCCGACGCGGGCCCTCGTTCGACTGGTCGGGACGGCCGGATTTGAACCGGCGACCTCATCGTCCCGAACGATGCGCGCTACCAAGCTGCGCCACGTCCCGATCGGGGCGGCCATTGTAGCGATGCCGCCGGTCAGGCGACCGGCTCAACCCTGATCCTGTCGATCCTGTTGCGCTCCATGGAAAGCACCGTGAAGCGGTGGCCATCGGCGACCACGAAGTCGCCCTCGTCGGGGATGCGCCCGGCGAGCGACATGATGAGCCCGCCCGCCGTGGTGTACGGGCCCTCGGGGAGCCTGCACCCGAGCGCGTCCTCGAGGTCCTCGATGGGGAGCCTGCCGTCTGCGAGCCATTGGTCGGCGCCGATCTTCACGACCGAAGGTATCCCGGGGTCGTACTCGTCCTGGAGCTCTCCGACGAGCTCCGACACCAGATCCTTGATGGTGACGATGCCCTCGATGCCGCCGTGCTCGTCCACGACGACCGCGAAGGCGAATCTCCGTCGTCGCAGGTCCTGGAGAACCTGCAGGATCGGAGCCGACTCGGGGACGGCATGTGGCGTGCGAATGAGCCGCTCGATCGCGGCGGGGGTTGCGTCGTCGGCGAGCTGCAGGACGTCCTTGACGTAGAGGACGCCGCGTAGAGAGTCGAGCTCTCGTTCCGCCACGGGATACCGGGAGTGGCCTGTCTCGGCGACAGCCTTCCGGACAGCCTCGACCGTGACGGGGAGGGCGAGGGTCTCGATGTCGACCCGCGGCGTCATCACCTCCCTCACCGGTCGGTCGGCGAGGCCGAACAAGGCGTCGATGATCTCCCGCTCGACCTCCTCGATCTCTCCTCCGGCATGCCCGAGCGCTGCCAGGGCCCTGATGTCCTCCTCCGTGACGGCGCTCAGCTCGACGCGCGCCGGGACTCGGAACATGCGGAACAGAATTCGCGTGATCGAGGTGAAGAGTCGAGCGATCGGGGCGAGCACCCTGGAGAGCTGGAAGACCAAAGGCGCCACGGCCAACGAGAACGCCTCGGGATAGCGGGCTGCCAGCGTCTTGGGCGTGATCTCGCCGACGACGAGGATCACCGCGGTGACGACGAGCGTCGCCAGCCAGGGACCCCACCGCTGACCGAGCAGGTCGATGAAGAGGGTGGTCGCAACGGCGGCGCCGAGGATGTTCACCAGGTTGTTGGCGACCAACAGCGTGCTCAGCAGTCGATCCGGGTCGGAAACGAGTTGCTGGACACGGCGTCCCCGCCTCGAGGTCTCGGCGAGCTGGTGGACCCGCTCCTTGCCGATCCCGATCAAGGCCGTCTCCGACCCCGAGAAGAAACCGGACGCCAGAGCGCACGTCGCCAGGATGAGGACGTAGATCGTGTCGGCGGTGTTCACGAGCCTCCCCGAGAGGAGCCCGTACTGGCAGGGTCTCCGGCGCGCTCTGTCACTCGGCGGCCTGACCCACGAGGTTGCCGGCGATGGCCGATTCGACGGCCGTGCTCAACAAGTGAGCGGTGAACGGCTTCACGACCCATGCGGCCGCTCCGGCTCGCTTGGCGAGGAAGGCGTCGGCCTGCCGATCGAGCAGGACGACGACCGGCGTCGCCTTCTCGTTGTCGATGGCGGCTCGTTGCCGTATCGAGCGGGTGATCGCCATCCCGCCCATCGATCCCACCTGGAGGTCGACGACTACGGCGTCATATGGATCGGCGTCCAGCTCGGCGGTCACGGTGGCAGGATTCGAGTGGTCGATGAGGTCGAAGTCGGGTGTCGTGAGGGCGGCGTGGACCTCGTTGCGCACCCATGGCTCGTCGGCGACGACGAGGATCGTGGACATCGCGGCGAGGATAGTGTGCCGCCACCGGCGCGCCGCACGCCGGGGCGGCGCGTTACCGACGCGTTGTCAGGATCGGGGCCGCAACCTCCCCCCTAGCATCCCGCCCATGCGCCGCGCTCTCACGCTCTCCGCGCTCGCCTCGATGTCTGTGCTGCTGCTCTCGACGGCAGGCTCCGGGGCGCAGCCGGCGAGTGGAGCCGTGATCGTGGCGGACGTGAGAGGCCCGCTGGATCAACGAGCACTCGACTTTCTCACGGCAGCCGTCGAGACGCCTGACGCCCAGGTCGTCGTCCTTCAGATCGACAACCCGGGCATCGCATCCGGGGATCCGTCGTCCCTCATCGATGCGATCGTGGCGTCCCGGACCCCCATCGCCGCGTGGGTCGGGCCGGCCGGCGCCGAGGCGTATGGGGGAGTGGCGGCGCTGCTCGCCTTCGCCGACATCGCAGGAGCTGCCCAGGGTGCCCGCATCGGACACCCCAGCCCGATCGTTGCGAGGGGAGCAGACGACCTGCTCGGGGGCGATCCCGCTCGACCCGACCGACTGGCAGCGATCGCCGCCATCGATGGGACCGTCGACATCACCAGCGCAGATGCCGGCACCGTGATGCTCGACAGTGTCGTCCCGACCATCGGTCAGTTCATCGCCGGCCTGGACGGGAAGACGCTCGACGGCGTTGTGGTCGAGACGGCGCAGGAGCGCACCCTCGAGGACGGCACAGTGGTCCTCGAGCCCTCCGTCCAGGTCCGGTTCATCAAGCCGGACGTCCTGACCAGGACGTTCCGCCTGGCGTCGCGGCCCGAGGCGACGTTCTTCTTCCTGGTCACCGGGTTGGCGGCGGTGGCCTTCGAGTTCTACGCGGCGGGCGTGGGGATCACTGCCGGGGTCGCATCGCTGTGCCTCGTCCTCGCCGGCTACGGGGTCGCAACCCTGCCGATCGATTGGGGCTCTCTGGTTGCGGTCCTCGTCGGGATGGCGGCTTGGACCGCCGACTTCCAGCGCAACCAAGTCAGGTGGCGATCCGTCGTCGGCACGGTGCTGCTCGTCTACGGAGGGCTGACGCTCACCACGGCGGCGCCCCAGTTCGCGCCGAGGTGGTGGGCGATCGCGCTCACCGTGCTGGGCGCCGGGCTGTTCTACGTGTTCGCGCTGACGACCGTGATGCGCGCCCGGTTCTCCACGAGGACCATCGGGCGGGAGTACCTCGTCGGCCGCCTCGGTGTGGCCGAGACCGGCTTCGATCCCGAGGGGTATGTCCTGATCGACGGTGGACGGTGGCGGGCTCGCTCGCACCGGGCGGCCGGGATCGCCGCAGGCGATCGTATCGAGGTGCTCGAGGTGAACGGGATCGTCCTCGAGGTCGGTCCCCCGCAGGGTGGCGGTGGCTAGTGCTCCGACCAGCAACCTGCGGTTGCTGGTCGAGTTTGTCGCCTGCGCCCCTACCGGGGCTTCGGCTCTGCTGGTGCGGCCTGCCGGCCGCGCCTGTTGCCCTGGTCGAAGCGGCAAGCCGCTCCGACCAGTACGAGGGGGCCGGCACAAGGGCCGCCCCCTCGTGCACCCCCACCAAGCATGCGAACGTTTCTGGTCGCCGCTCTAGCCGGCGCACTGCGCCATTTTTTCCCTGGCCTGTGGACAAGTCGCTCGCTAGGTTGCCGGGGCTGTTGGAGGAGACGCGGAGGAGGAGTCGCGTGGTCCCACTCGACCGGACCTGGCAACCAGTCGCACTGTGCAGGGGCAACCACTCGCACCTGTTCTTCCCGCCGAGCACGGCGGAACGGAAGGACGAGCGCGAGAGGCGGGAGGTGAGGGCCAAATCGATCTGCAAGGTCTGCCCGGTACGCTCCGAGTGCCTCGACTATGCGATGGCGATCAAGGAGCCGTACGGCATCTGGGGAGGGCTCACCGAAGCCGAGCGCCGTCAGATCCTCGCCCGGGCTGCCGTCTGAGACGGCGGAGATCGCCCTGACGGCTTGTCCAGCCCGTCCTGTCGAGCCATTCGAGCAGCGGAACCGCGTGGCGGCGTGACACGCCGAGGGCGTCCCGGAACTCGGCAACGGTGAACCCGTCCGGCAAGCCCTCGAGGTGTCCTCGGATCTCTTCGATCTGCTCGGGCAGGTACACGAGGTCGTCGGCGACCCTCACGAGACGCTCGCGGCGCAATGCGGCGTGCATCGTCTCTTCGTCCATGCCGAGGTCTCGGGCTCTGGGCACGGCCAACCCGTCGGCTCGCAATGCCTTGGCTGCATCTCCGAGCGCCGCCTCGTGGCGATCATCCCACCCGCCCCCGAACGACGTCGATCGCACGGTCGACCCGTCGTCGACCAGGCCGGCCGCCGAGGCAACCAGGGCGTCGACGATCGCAGGAGGCAGCCCGAGTTGTGAGGCGAGCGCCGCCTTGGGCATACCGGCACGGAGCGGGTTGGCCGCGTGGAACCCCGCTACGGCGACGGCCATGCGAGCAGCAGCGTCCTCGGCCTTCTCGATGGAGAGGGCGGTGCCGCCTGCGATGAGTGCTTCGTTCGGCGCTCCACCTCCCGTGTCCGTCGCCAACTCCGCCAGGGGTGCGGTTCCTCGAATGCGAAGCAGCGTCGTTGCCTGAGCGGCGGCGTCGTCGGCCGCCGCCGCCCGCAACTGCGGCACCGCTGCCCGCAGGGCTCGCATGTGGACGGGACCGGGGTGGGGGTCGATGACCGTCCCGCCGGCGACGACGGCGCGCCTGCCGGTCTCACGCAGGATGAGACGGTCGCCGACGGCCAGAGGGACTTCGCCGGTCAGTTGTAGGAGCGCCGCGCCGGGGTTCTCGAGAGTCTCCGCCGTCAGGAGCCGCAGCCTGGCCGGCCAGCTCCCGGACCCGACGTGGACGTGATACGCGCCTCGATCGCCGACCTCGCCGCCGAGGCCGCGCACGGCACGCAGGTCGGCGATCACCGCCCGGGTCGTCCTGAACTGACCCGGCCGCGCAAGCATCGTTCCTCGCTCGACGTCGAGCCGGTCGACGCCTGCCAGGTTCAGAGCGGTCCGGTTGCCCGGTCCGACCGAGTCGACCTCCTCCTCATGCGACTGGATCGAGCGGACCCGGACGGCAGTTCCCCGCGGCCACATCGCGAGCTCGTCGCCGCGGGCCACGGCGCCGCCGGCGAGGGTGCCGGTGACGACCGTGCCTGCGCCCGGTATCACGAAGCTGCGATCGACCCAGAGCTTCGGCCTTCCGGCATCATCAGGCTCGCCTGCGGCGCTCAGCTCGGCGTCGAGGGCGGCCACGAGGTCGTCGATCCCGCGGCCGGTGATCGCAGACACGCGGACGATGGGCCACGGTTCCATCCCGGTGCCGGCGATCCGGTCGGCGATCTCCAGCTCTGCGAGCTCGACGACGTCATCATCCGTGATGTCGACGCGCGTGAGCGCGATCACGCCGCGACGGATGCCGAGCAGCTCGAGAACAGCGTGATGCTCCTCGGTCTGGGGCATCCAGCCTTCGTCGGCGGCGACGACGAACAGGGCGACGTCGATTGCGCCGACACCGGCCAGCATGTTCTTCATGAAGCGTTCGTGGCCGGGCACGTCGACGAACCCGACCGAGTGCGAGCCGACCGATGCCCAGGCGAACCCGAGGTCGATCGTGAGCCCTCGTGCCTTCTCCTCCGGCCAACGATCGGGGTCGCGGCCCGTGAGGCGGAGGACGAGGGTGGACTTTCCGTGGTCGACGTGCCCGGCGGTGCCGACGATTGGCATTCAGCGCCCGTCGCGGAGCGCGGTCGCCACCGTCTCGTCGTCGCTCGGCTCGACGGTACGCAAGTCGAGAACGAATGCATCGCCGCGCCGGCGGCCGAGGATCGGTGGGCTGTTGCCGATGAGCCTCTTCCACCAGGCGTCTGCCCCGCCGAGGAGCTCGAGATTCGGCGAAGGAATCGCCTCGCCGGGCACCGAACCGGCTCCCGGCAACGACTCTCCGTCGACGACCTTCCCCTCGACGCCGGCGGCGTCGAGGACGGCGGTGTGGCGAGCTGCCAGGTCGTCGTACGAGAGGGTTGCGATTCGCCAGAACGGGATCTCGCGTCCCCGCCCCGAGGCGTACAGCTCGAGGGTCCCCGCCAGGGCGGCGCCCGTCGGCCCGTCGAGGCGCAGCGCCCTGGCGACAGGGTGCCCGGCCATACGTTCGATGAGATCGCGGCGGCCGACCGCGATGCCGGCTTGCGGCCCGCCGAGCAGCTTGTCGCCGCTGAACAGCACGACAGACGCTCCCGACTCGATCGTCTGGCGAGCCCCCGGCTCCTGGCGTAGCCACGACGGTGGATCATCGTCCAGCCACGGTGTGCGCGTGTCGAGGAGGCCGCTCCCGATGTCGGCTACCAGAGGGACTCCCTTGGCGGCTGCGAGCTCCCCGAGCTGCCGGTACCCGACGTCCTCGGTGAAGCCGTCGATCCGGTAGTTCGACGGGTGTACCTTGAGGATGACGGCGGCCCCCTCGACGGCGCGCTCGTAGTCGGCGAGGCGGGTCCGGTTCGTCGTGCCGACCTCGTGGAGCTCTGCGCCGGATGCCGCCATCAGTTCGGGAAGCCTGAAGGAGCCGCCGATCTCGATGAGCTCTCCGCGCGAGACGACCACCTTCCCTCGCCCGGCGATGGCCGCCAGCGCCAGGTACAGGGCTCCTGCGTTGTTGTTGACGGCCAGAGCGGCCTCGGCGCCGGCGAGGGTTGTCAGGAGTCGTCTCACGTATCCGGCCCGGCCGCCGCGGGCGCCGGTGACGATGTCGAGCTCTACGTTTCCGTACCCGGTTGCCTGTTCGGACGCCTGCAACGCGGCGGCCGGGTGGAGTGGCGCCCGCCCTAGGTTCGTGTGGAGCAACACGCCGGTGGCGTTGATGACGCGGCGGGGACGCGCCGTCGACAGGCGCAGGGCACGCGCCTCGACGAGCTCGTCCGGATCGGCCTCGCCTCCGTCGATGATCGTCCGGCGGGCGTCGTCGAGAGCCACCCTGGCGAGCTCGACGACCAGCGACCTGGGGAGTGCGTCATGGCGAGTGTGCACCCGATCGGCGAGGACATCGACGCTCGGCAGGTCGCGAGGCTCCATGGAGGCGCAGGTTAGAGGGCTCGCGGAGACCCACTCCTCGGGCTTCGGTATCCTGAGGGCCATGCGTCCTGCCCCTCTACTGGTCATCGCGTTCGTGGCGGTCCCCCTGGCCGAGATCGCCCTCTTCCTGGCCGTGGGGCGCAGGATCGGCGTGCTGCCGACGCTCGTCATCGTGCTTGCCACGGCCGTGATCGGCGCCTCGCTGGTGTCGCGTCAGGGTCGCGGCGAGCTCGCTCGTGCAAGGACGACCCTGATGGCGGGGGCTTTCCCGAGTGCCGAGCTGGCCCATGGGGCGATGATCCTCCTCGCCGGAGCGCTGCTCCTCACACCCGGATTCATCACGGACACCGCCGGATTCCTGCTCCTCGTCCCGCCTGTCAGAGAGAGGGTCAGGGCGTGGTTGGCGCGGCGCTACGGCAGGGGGGTCGTGGACCTCGGATGACGGAGCCAAGGCCGTCGTCGACGCTTTGCTGCCTGCGCCCGACGGAACCGGACGGCTTCGAGGTGCTCATGGTGCAGCGATCACCTGGCGCCCGGTTCATGGCGAGCACCTGGGTCTTCCCCGGTGGCGCCGTCGACGACATCGACCGCCTCGGGGACAACGCCGGGTTGCTGACCGGGGCCGCCGACGGCGACGACGTGCCGTGGATGCTGGCTGCACTGCGCGAGCTCGTCGAGGAGGTCGGCATATGGCTCACTCCGCAGCCGTTCGGCGAGCCGGATCGCCGCCAAGGCGCCGCCGTGTACGAGCGTCTCAGGCGTGAAGGCCTCGTGTTCGACGGCGCGGCTCTCGGCTATTTCGCCAACTGGATCACCCCGACGCTCGTGCCGGTTCGCTTCGACGCCCGCTTCTACGCGGCGGTCGTCCCCGGCGGAGTCGATCCGCATCCCGACGGACGAGAGATCGCAGCAGCCACTTGGATCACACCCTCGGAAGCGCTGGTGACCTCCTCGATGGTGGTCCCGCTGCCGACGCAGGAGATCCTCCGGCACCTGGCCTCGTTCTCCTCGGCCGAGGATCTCGTCGCCCACGCCCGCCGGCTCGACAGCGTCGAGCCGATCCAGCCGAAGCTGCACGTCGACCCGGAGGGAGACCTTGAGATCCTCATGCCGGGCGACGCCGGCTTCGACGAGGTGGACGAGACGCGTGCCCCGGACGAGGGGGCCCTCAGGTCGGCCGTACGCCGTGCCGAGGGGAGGGGAGTGAAGCTTCCCGAAATGCCGAGATGATCCGCGTCGCGGTCGTCCTCGCCCCCAATCCCGGACTGTTCACGGGGCCCGGCACGAACACTTACGTCATCGGCGACGAGGGCACGGTTGCCGTCATCGACCCGGGGCCGGTGATCCCGGGTCATCTCGATGCCATCGTCGGCGAGATCGGCGATCGGCGGGCGGCTGCCGTCCTGGTGACGCATTGCCATCCGGACCACGCTCCCGCCGCCAATCCCCTCGGTGTTCGTCTGGGTGTCCCCGTCGTCGGGTACGGCCCCGGCCCCGACTTCAGCCCCGATGTCACGATCGGCGATGGCGAGGCGTTCACCGATGGGGGCCTCGAGGTCGTGGCGGTGCACACACCGGGCCATACCGCAGATCACCTCTGCTACCTGGTCGGCGACGTGCTCTTCACAGGCGACCACATCATGGGCGGGTCGACGGTCGTCATCGAGGACGCCGCCGCCTACATGGCGTCGCTCGAGAAGGTTCTCGCCGTCGACCCTCGCCACCTCTATCCGGGGCACGGTCCCGAGCTGCCGGATGCCAGGGCGGCCGTCGAGGAGTACGTCGCCCACCGCCGGCTGCGTGAGGATCAGATCGTCGAGGCGGTCCGCGCCGGGGCGCATTCGGTCGACGAGATCGTCGCCGCCGTCTACACCGACGTCGATCCCACGCTCCACTTGGCGGCTGCGCTCCAGGTGAGAGCGGTTCTCCAGAAACTGACGTCGGAGTCGCGGCTATCCTCCCGGCGGGGCACGGATGAGGGCGGCAGCTTCCACGCGTTGGAGGAATGACGGTGAAGCGGTTGGTCGCAGTGCTCGTGCTCTTCGGGCTCATGGGCGCGCCCGCATACCTCCACGCGGCGATTGCGCAGGGCGAGATCACGCCGGACGACCTGGCCGCCGCCGACGCCGAGCGCCGCGCCGTTGGTCGGGAGCTCGCCGGCGTCCTCGGGGAGTACGACGCAGCCGCGGTGCGGTCGGCCGAGCTGTCCGCCGACCTGGCGCAGCTCGTCACCGAGCTGGCGGCACGCGAGCAGGAGCTCGAGATCATCAGGACGCAGGCCGAGGCGGTGGCGCGACAGCTCTACATGTCGCGCGGTGACTCCGGGCTGCTGCTGCTCCTCGACTCCGAATCCATCAACGAGTACCCGGTCCGGCAGGGCTACCTCCGATATGTCTCCAAGAGCGACGCGGCGACGTTGTCGAGGCTCGAGGCGGTGAAGGGCAGCTACGCCGATCAGCAGAGCCGCCTCGACGAGGCGATCACGGAGCAGTCGGCGGTCGAGCGGCAGCTCGAAGAGCTGTCGAACGAGATCCTCGGCCGCCTGCAGGCCGCCGACGAGGCCTACAACTCGCTGGTGGCCGCCTATGAGGCGCAGGAGGCGGAGAAGGCTCGCCTCGAGGAAGAGCGCCGCCGTCGCGAGGAAGAGGAGCGTCGCCGGCGTAACTCGACGACGACGACCGAGGCGCCCGACGACGATGGTGGCGACGAGACGACGACGACGGTCGCCGATGACGGAGGCGACGATGGTGGCGACGACACGACGACCACGACCACCGAGCCTCCTTCCGAGCCGCCGCCCGACGGCGACATGACGTGTCCCGTCGCGGGTGCCACGACCTTCGTCGACTCTTTCGGAGCGCCTCGATCCGGTGGCCGCGCTCACATGGGCGTCGACATGATGGCTGCTCGCGGAACCCCCCTGGTAGCCATCGAGAACGCAACGGTGGCCAGCCTGGGCAACGGTGGTCTCGGTGGGATCACCGTGTGGATCCGAGGTGCCAGCGGCGACACGTACTACTACGCCCACCTCGACGCCTGGGAAAGCGGGCTCGGGGTCGGCGATCGCCTGTCCATGGGTGAGCGGCTCGGGTACGTCGGCAACACCGGCAACGCCGTGTACACATCGCCGCACTTGCACTTCGAGCGCCACCCGGGCGGCGGCGGAGCCGTGAACCCGTACCCGCTGGTCCGCGGCCTCTGCCTCTGACGGCTCAGCTGCCGAGCCGCTCCAACTGGTCGGCGAGGACGGCGATGCGAGACGTGCACGTCTCGTCCTCGGCGGGCGGCACCAACTCTGTGAGGGCCTTGGCTGCCGCGATGATCGCCGAACCGGCGGGCGACGCGGCATGCTCACGCACGACCGGCCTTCCCTCGTCACCGCCCTCGACCACATGGGGATCCAGTGGGATCTGGCCGATGAGCGGCACCCCGAGATCGGCGGCCAGGGCGCTCCCCCCTCCCCTTCCGAACAAGTCGTAGTGGCGGCCTTCATCGGTGGTGAAGCCGGACATGTTCTCGATGACGCCGACGACGGGCATGAACGACCGGCGCGCCATGTCGGCGACCCGGGCCGCCACCTTCTGGGCAGCCTTCTGCGGCGTCGTCACGACGACCATCTCCGCCTGCGGCAGCAGCCGGGCGAGCGCCATCTGGATGTCGCCGGTCCCGGGTGGCATGTCCAGGACCAGGTAGCCGAGACTCGACGGCCAGGCGACGTCCCGCAGGAACTGCTCGAGTGCTTTCGAGAGCATCAGTCCCCGCCACATGAGAGCCGTGTCCTCGTCCCCGACGATCAGCCCCGTCGAGACGAGGTGGATCCCCTCCACCTCGACGGGAACGATCTTCCGATCCTCACGGGCCTCGAGGCGACGGTCTGCGGCCCCGAGCATGCGCGGGACCGAGAACCCCCAGATGTCGGCGTCGAGCAGCCCCACCTCATGGCCCTGGTCTGCGATGGCGAGGGCCAGGTTGACCGAGAGCGACGACTTGCCGACGCCTCCCTTGCCGCTCGAGACGGCGATGACCCTCGTCAGCGGGCTCACCATGGTCGGGGCGACGTTCTCCCGGGCGTGCCTCCGCGCCGTCATCATCAGGCCGGACCGCTCCTCCTGCGACATGGCGGTGACCTGCACGGTCACCTCTTCGACGCCCGGCATCGCCCTGACCTTGCGGACCACGTCCGATTCGATCTGGTCGCGCATCGGGCATGCGGCGATCGTGAGGGCGATCTTGATGGTGACGCTTCCGCGGTCGATGACGACGTCCTTCACCATCCCGAGCTCGACGATGTCGGCGCCGAGCTCGGGATCGATGACGCCACGCAGCGCCGATTCGACTTCCTGTCTGGCGACCATGCTCCGATGGTATCCCTGCCACGCGGTGCCGGTGGGCGGCCGCCGCCCCGGGGGCGCTCAACTCGTGTCGGATGCGGCCTTATACTCGACGGGTAGGACGCCGATAGTCGCTTGGGAAGAAGCCAGGCTTCCAGGAGGTTGGGTCACCGTGATCACGAACGAACCGGCAATCGCAGACCAGCAGGTCACGCAGCCAATGCTCACAGATTCGGCGGCTGCCAAGGTGGCGGAGCTGATCGCGGCTGAGGGTGATCCTTCTCTGGCTCTGCGCTTGGCGGTCCGGCCCGGCGGCTGCAGCGGGTTCTCTTACGAGATGTTCTTCGATGCCCAGGTCGACCCGACGGACGTCGTGAGCGAGACCGGCGGAGTGCGGCTGGTCATCGACGAGCAGAGCGCTTCGATGCTCCCCGGGGCCACGGTGGACTACAAGGAGATGGGTCTGCAGGGCTCGGGGTTCGCCATCAACAATCCGAACCAGCAGCGCTCGTGCGGCTGCGGCCAGAGCTTCTGCTGACCTCGAGACATCCTGATCCAACCAGCGGGCCCCACGGGGCCCGCTTTTGCGTCGTGCGTACGATGCGCTCCGCACGTAGCGCGAGGAGGATCCATTGCCGAAGACGATTCATCATTTGGAGAGCTCCCCGAAGGCCGTCGGCCCCTACTCGGCGGCCACCGAGGCAAACGGCTTCGTCTTCCTGTCGGGGCAGGTCGGGATAGACCCTGCCACCGGTACGGTCGTCGACGGTGGGGTGGCCGCCGAGGCTCGCCAGGTGATGACGAACATCACGGCGATGCTCGCCGAGCTCGGGCTGTCGCTCGCCGACGTCGCCAAGTCGTCGATCTTCCTGAGGGACATCGCAGACTTCGCCGCCGTCAACGAGGTCTACGGCGCGTTCGTCGCCGAGTCGAAGCCTGCCAGGACGACGGTCCAGGTCGGCGCCCTTCCTCTCGGCGTAGCGGTCGAGATCGAGATCGTCGCCGCCCGCTAGGAACGCCGCGACTTCGCCCACCGTCGAACGTGCCATGAGGCAGATCATCGCCCTCCTCGCCCTCGCGCTCGTCGTCCCGGCGTGTACGAGCGGCGAGGAACCGCCGGCTCCCTCCCTCGCAACGACCGAGGCGGCCGCCCCTCACGAATGTGACGCCGAGCCCGGCTCGCCGACCGACCTATCTGTCGAGCCGGCCGACTGGGAGGCGTTCGGCGATCACCAGCGCTGGACGGACGGCTCGGGGTGCAAGGTGAGGCTCGACGTGATCTCCCACATCCACGGTGCGGCCCACTGTGACTGGGAGTCCGCCGAGTTCATCACGATCGGCCGCCCTCTCGGCGCCGCGACCGGGGTCTACACCGAGGAGACGATCAACCGTTACGTCTGGGATCCGGAGCATGTCCTGTTCGACGGACCGCTCGCCGACTCGATCGATCTCGCCGATCTCCCCCAGACGGCGATCGACACGGGATACCGGCAGGGCGGCTCTGTGATGTGGATCGACGAGTCGGATGAGTCGGTGCTCTTCGTGGTCCACGATGACTTCGCAGACGTGTGGCAGAGAGACCTGACCGCCGGCCTCTGCGACTGAGGCGTAGCCCGCACGCCCCCGGTCACCCCGGGATGGTGCCACCGCTAGCGTTCCGTGAACGACTTCGAAGGAGCAGGACGTTGGACCGCGACCAGATCTTCTCTGCCCTGGGCCTCGATACGCAACCCTCCGGCGTCTTCGGAGGAGCCTGGCTCGACCCGTCAGGCGAGCCGCTCGAGAGCGAGAACCCGGCAACAGGTGGCTCGATCGGCACCGTCCGGCAGGCCTCCGTCGCCGACTACGGCGTCGTCGTCTCGGCCGCCGAGGAGGCGTTCTTGGAGTGGAGGATGCTGCCGGCACCGAAGCGGGGCGACTACGTACGCCAGATTGGCAACGCCCTGCGCGATCACAAGGAGCCTCTCGGGGCGCTCGTCTCCATGGAGATGGGCAAGATCCGCGCCGAGGGCGAGGGCGAGGTCCAGGAGGCGATCGACATCGCCGACTTCGCCGTCGGCCTGTCCCGGCAGCTCTACGGGCTGACGATGGTGTCGGAGCGGCCGCGGCACCGGATGTACGAGCAGTGGCACCCCCTCGGTCCCATTGGGATCATCACCGCCTTCAACTTCCCGGTGGCGGTGTGGGCGTGGAATGCCTTCGTGGCCGCCGTGTGCGGTGACACGATGATCTGGAAGCCGTCGCCGGCGGTGCCGTTCACCTCGATCGCAACGACGAAGATCTGTGCCGAGGTGATGGCCGGGACCGGCTACGAGGGTGTCTTCAACCTCACGGTCGGCGGTATCGACGTCGGAGAGGCCATGGTCGGAGACAGTCGCCTGCCGCTGATCTCGGCGACCGGCTCCGTGCGGATGGGCGCCACGGTAGGCGCCAAGGTGGCCGGGAGGCTCGGGCGCTCGATCCTCGAGCTCGGCGGCAACAACGCCATCATCGTGATGGACGACGCCGACCTCGACCTGGCCGTTCGCGCCTCCCTGTTCGCTGCCGCGGGAACCGCCGGGCAGCGCTGCACGAGCCTTCGCCGCCTCATCGTCCATCAGGCGATCTCCGATGTCCTGGCGGAGCGCCTGGTGGAGGCGTATGCGCAGATCCCCATCGGGGATCCCCTCGACGGCGGCACGCTCATGGGGCCGCTCATCAATGGAGACGCCGTCACCAACACGAAGGCCGCCCTCGACATCGCCCTCGAGCAGGGAGGCGTCCTTCTGTACGGCGGTGCCCCGGTCGACCGACCGGGCCACTTCTTCGAGCCGACACTCGTCAAGATCCCGGCATCGGCTGCGATCGTCCAGGAGGAGACGTTCGGGCCGATCATGTGGATGATCGAGGTGGACAGCCTCGACGAGGCGATCTCCGTGCAGAATGGCGTGCGACAGGGCCTCTCCTCGGCGATCTTCACCGACTCGCTCCGCAACGCCGAGCGGTTCCTCTCGGCCGAGGGCTCGGATTGCGGCATCGCCAACGTGAACATCGGGACGTCCGGCGCCGAGATCGGCGGCGCCTTCGGAGGCGAGAAGGAGACCGGTGGCGGCCGCGAGGCCGGCTCGGATTCGTGGAAGGCCTACATGCGCCGCCAGACGGTCACGATCAACTGGAGCTCGGAGCTGCCGCTCGCCCAGGGCATCGAGTTCGGCTGAGGCCCCCGGTCGAGGCCACCCTCAGACCGAGTAGCTCTCGTTCCACTTGAGGGGGACGAACTCGATGCCGGCGTTGGCGAGCACGCCTCCGGCGATCCCGTAGAGGAACTCCTGGCCGAGGGGGCTCATGAAGAAGTCGTGGATCGGGATCACCTGGCGTGGTCCGAGCCTCTTGGCGAAGGCAACCGATTGCGTCGTCGATCCCCAGGGAGCCAGCAGGGGCAAGGCGAGGACCGGGGCGGTCTTCGTCAGCGAGTAGCTGTCGCCGGGATGGGTGACGACGTTGCCGATGGTGTAGCTGCGATTGGGCACGGTCGACCCGTTCGGCAAAGGCTCGTGGAGGGCGTCCTCGGCCGTCACGTAGCCGGGCAGGTCGTCCGTCACTGCCGGTATGTCGTGCTCGGCGAGGAGTCCGGCGACCGCCGTGTTGGCGTACACCACGACGTCGGGAGAACGGTCACGCAGCCACTTCACGAACCCGGGGTTGACGTGGTCGCGATGCTCGTGCGTGATGAGCACCCGGTCGACCTGGCCGATCGAGGCCAGGTCGACCTCGCCGGACTCGAACGTGAAGAATCCCGGATCGGTGAGCGTCACCCCGTCGTCGCTGGTGATGAGGAGACACGAGTCCGTGAGGCGTCTGATCGTGGTCATGTTCCGAAGATAGCGATCGAGATGTGCCGGACGCCCCGGGCGGGTACCGTCGGCCAACCACGACGAGGAGGTGCGATGGAGTCACGGGACGTGCTCGCCGATGCCTACAACCGGATCAGGGAACTGGTGCATGTCGCCGCATACGCGATCGGTGCAGAGGATCTGGCATACCGTCCGGAGCCGGGGGCGAACTCGATCGCATGGCTCGTGTGGCACCTCACCCGCATCCAGGACGACCACGTCTCAGAGATCGCCGGGCTCGAGCAGGCATGGGTGGGGGAGGGGTGGGCGCCACGCCTCGGCATGGACCCGGACCCGGCCAGAACCGGGCAGGGAGACGGTCCGAACGAAGTCGCCGCGATCAGCCCCAAGACCCCGAACGACCTGCTCGCCTACCACGACGCCGTCGCCGATCGGACGAGGCGCTACCTGGCGACCGTCGACGAGGACGAGCTCGACAGGATCATCGACACTGCCTACGACCCGCCAGTGTCGGTGGGCGTCCGCCTCGTCAGCGTGATCAGCGACAACATCCAGCACGCCGGCCAGGCCCGCTACTTGCGGGGGATCGTCGATCGGCTGAGGTGAGCCGGGCCCCAGGTCGTCCCCCGGACGCGAGTCGGACCCGGGAGCGGGGTGCTCATCCGGGCCCGATGCTGAGCTCAGCGACCGCGGTTGCGACGCCGGCGTTCTGCTGCGCGGCGATCCTCCCGCAGCTTCTGCTGTACCAGGGCAACCGCCACGATGGGGTGCACGTTCATCATGTTTCACCTCGTTTCACACTTCAGCCGTAATAGGTGTAGCCGATTACGACCCTTGCAGATTATCACGAGGTGTGTAATAGGTCAAGCCGATGAAGACGGTTACACCGTGAACGATAGTTCAGGCGGTCACTGCCATGGAGTCCACACGTGCCGGGCGATGTCGAGAGCGACCTCGGGCGTCCGGCAGGCCACGTCGACGACGTCCGTCGACCCGGTGGGCCACAGCAGATGCTCCTCGCCGGCTGCCGAGTAGGAGAGCCCCTCGACCGGATCGCCGCCGACCGCGTAGTCGAAGGCGACCACCACCGCCTCGTGGCCGAGGGCGCTTCGGATCGCCGCCTCGGCGTCACCGTGAGTTCCGGTGACGGTGCAGCGGCCGCCGTCGGGGTGCGCCAGCTCGACACGGATGCGCGACGCCTCGTAGAAGTCGTCAGTCCCGCTGCTCCCGGTCACGGCGATGAGCTCCCAGCCCGCCGGGATGTCGAGAATGCTCGTGTTCATGGCGAGGCGGCGCGGCCCCGACTCGAGCACCGCCGGATCGAGGCGGTACAAGCCCTCGGCCGTCCATGCGTAGAGGTGCTCGCCCGTCGAGATCGTCATCTGGGGTGCGTCGAACGACGGGGCGGTGATCGGGAGCCACGATTCGGACCCCGTGCTCCAGAGGGCATAGCCGGCGCAATGCTCGACGACGGGACGGCCGTTCACCGCGTGCGCCCGCGGCTGGCACTCGTAGAAGCGGAGCGGCACCGGGGGGTAGGCGGTCCACGCCCTGGTGTCGGGGTCGAACCCTGCGGCGCGCATCTCGTAGTCGGCGGCGAAGACCTCGGTACCGGTCCAGACGCCCGACGTCGCCAGCGGCGTGAGGCTGCTCACGGAGGGAATCCACTCGTCGGCGGCGGCGTCGTAGGAGGGGCCGTTCGGGACGACCACCGCCAGCCCGTCGGCCCAGACGGCACGCGATCTCTCGTGAAACTCCGCGGGAGGAGCGGCGATCGGTCGTACCGAGCCGCTCTCGGGATCGACGGCGAGGCGGGCGTCGACGTCGATGATCTCGCTCCCCGTCCACACCGCCCTGGTCACGTGCGACGGCTGCAGGGGCCAGTCCTCGATCGTGCGCCAGGCGTTCGTCGACGGCTGCCACGCATGGGCCCTGCCACCGGCCCAAATGATCAGCTCCCGACCGGTCCACACCGACGACACTGCGTCGCCGACCGAGGCGATGGGTGCCTCCGCCATCTGGCGCCACGTCCCCGTGTCCGGGGCATACGCCGCGCCGCTGGTGGAGCCCCCCGGCTCGCCGCCCCACAGGACGATCTCGTCGCCGGTCCACTGAGCCACGTTGGGCCACTGCGGAGCCGGCGGCCCGGGATCGAGCGCCTCCCAGTCTGGCGAGAGAGCCAGATCGCTCGGAACGGGCCGCGGTTCGAACTCGTCGGGGATGGCGATCGGAAGAGGCGGCGGCAGTGTGCCCGTGATCCGAAGTCGACGGAGCACGTACCCGGCTCCTCGGTCGACGGTCCAGGTCTGCACCCCGATGGTCACGAAGCCTTCCGCTCCCGCCCAGTTGTCTTCCCAGTTCGTCCGGAGGGCGAGCTCCTCGTCGGGCGCGGAGCTATGCAGCGTGCCGGTCGAATCGAGGACCCCGAAGGCGCCGTCGACCCACCCGATGAAGCGAACGCTGCCGTGGTACCCGCGTGTGTCCGTCACCGACGACGACGTCGTATCGATCCGGGTGACCCGGCTGGAGGCGTCCGGGTCGTCGGGCGGCGTGTCGCCTGCGATGTACACCGTGCTGCCGTTGAGTGCAAGCACTCCATCGGAGTGAGTACGAACGTCGACGATCGTCTCGAGCGATCCCGACTCGAGGTCGAGGCGGACGAGCGGGTCACCTGCGCTCATGACCAGCCAGGCGTCGCCCCCGGAGATGGCGACGTCCCCCGGGATCGACGTGCCCAACTCGTAGATCCTCGTCACCTCGTTTGCGGCCGGATCGATGCGTGCCAGCGCCCCGCGAGCCGTCAACAGCCACACCGAACCCTCTGCGACGAGCAGCTTCGACGGCACGAACCGGCGAGCTTCGGGTCCTGACCCCACGGCGAACGGAAGGCTCGGCTCGACCTGTGCGACGGCTGCTCCGGTCACGGGGTCGAGCCTCGTGAGCCTTCCCGACGGCCAGTGCGCCACCCACACCCCGGCGGCCGGGTCGGCGTCGATCTGGAATGGTCCGTCTGACAGTGGCGTCTTGGTCAGCTCGGCGCCGGTGAGCGGGTCGAGCGAGAAGACGATCGACTGCTCCCGAGGTTCATCGATGTCGAGGGGCGGATTGGCGACCGCGATCACCCAGAATCGGCTCCCGTCGAACGCTGCCGACACTATCCCCATGCCGTCGGGGGCTCGGATCACGTCGCCGACGGCTTCGGCGTCGATCTCTTGGGCGGTCGTCGCCGAGGTCGTGCCGCTCGGCGTGGTGCCCGGCGACACAGGCTCGTCCCCCGGGGTTCCGATCCAGGCGAGCAGCCCGCCGAGCAGCACCACGCCCGCCGAGGCGACCGCGAGGCGCCACCGAGCGCCAACCGTCCGACGTCGGCGAGATGGGGTTGCCCACCCGTCGGCGGCTCCCGGATCGAGAACCTTGACGGCGCCCTCGCCGGGGCGGCCGGACTCGGTGAGCGTGCGATAGAGGCGCTCGGCGAACTCGGCCGAGGGGGCCTGCTCGTCGAGCGACCGCAGGAGGGCGGCAACGTCTCTCTCGTTCATGTCAGCCACCTGCGGCACCTCGATACGCCGCCGACAGGGCGGTCCTGGCGCGCACCAAGAGCGATTCGGTGGCTCGCTCGCTCCTGCCGAGGAGCTTCCCGACGTCCCTCACGGAGAGGTCGTCGACGTAACGCAGCACCAGCACAGCCCGGTGTGGTGGCGTGAGCGACTCGAGGGCCGCGATGATCGGACTGGCCGGCTCCGGGGGGTCCAGCGATCGCGACCCGCTCGTCGCCTCGAGTATCGCCAGGCGGCGAAGGGATGCCGACTGCCGCCGCCAGTGGTCGACGAGCCGCCGCCTGGCGATCGTGACGATCCACGCCATTGGCGCTCCGATCGGCTCGCCCGCCTGCATCGCCTTCACCGCTGCCACGAAAGTCTCCTGTGTCAGGTCCTCGACGATGTCTCGACGCCCGCCGCACCGCTTCGAGAGATAGCCGTAGACCGCCGGGAGGGCACGGTCGTAGAACTCGCGGAACGAGTCTTCGTCGAGCACGATCGGATGTTCATCCGGTCCCCGCTGGGTCATCTCTCACCGGTTTAGTCGTCGCCGGGGCGAGATTCCCGTCGCCGGCGGGGTGCTCAGTGGGGCGAGCGTGTCAGGAAGAGGGACTTGGCGGCGCCGCCGGCGAGGCGCTACCTGCAGCGCCGGATCACCCGAAGCGGTAGCCGACGCTGCGGACCGTGGTGATCCAGCTCGCTCGCTCCTCGCCCAGCTTGGCGCGCAGGCGGCGGACGTGGACGTCGACGGTGCGGGACCCGCCGAAGTAGTCGTAGCCCCACACCTTCGACAGGATCTGCTCGCGGGACCAGACGCGGCCGCGATGCTCGACGAAGAAGCGCAGCAGCTCGTACTCCATGTACGTGAGGTCGCGCGGCGCCCCGCCGACGGTCGCCTGATACGTGGCCGTGTTCAGCTCGAGGTCGTCGAAACGGATGACGTCCTTGCCCGGGTCCGCATCGGCGACGTCGATCCCGCCCAGCTTGGCGAGGCGAATCTCGAGCTCGGTGCGGTCGATCGGCGAGAGGAGGAAGTCGTCGTACTCGTCGATCTCGGCGAGCAGCTCCGTGGCGGTCCGGTCGACGACCAGGAGCACCGCCAGGCCGAGCTCGGCCCGCACCTTGGCTGCGATCGCCGCCGCCGACCCGATGTCGTCGCGCACCTCGACCACGGCCGGGCCCCAGCCACCCTTGGGCGACTTGCTCTCCAACTCGTCCAGTGCCTCGAACGGCACCGGCTGGCAGCCGGCCCCGATCAATGCCGCCGTCAGGGACGTCGATGGGGTCGGGGGGTGGATGGGGACGTACATCACAGCACTGGTAGGTAGTTGTCCAGCTCGAACCGTGAGACGTGGTGCTCGTAGCGCTCCCATTCGCGGCGCTTGTTCTTGAGGAACCACGAGAAGACGTGGTCGCCGAGTGCCTTGTGGACCAGCTCCGACCCTTCCATGGCGTCGAGTGCTTCGGCGAGGCTGGCCGGGAGACGGTGTGCGCCGACAGGCGGGCCGGCCACCTCGCCGGGTCGCTCCGGGAGCTCGTAGCTGTTGTCGATCCCTGCCAGGCCCGCCGCCAGGATCACCGAGAACGTGAGGTATGGATTGCACGCAGGATCTGGTGCCCGGTACTCGATGCGAGCTGCCGACGCCTTGCCGACCTTCGGCGTCGGCACTCGGACGACGGCCGTCTGATCGCTGACGCCCCACGTCTCGTAGACGGGAGCGTCGAACCCCGAAACGAGGCGCTTGTACGAGTTCACCCACTGGTTGGTGACCGCAGTGATCTCACGGCCGTGCCGCAACAACCCGGCCAGGAACTTGGTGGCGATCTTCGACAGACCGTACGGGGCGCCGTCCTCGTGAAAGACGTTCTCGTCGTTCTGGAAGAGCGAGAGGTGCAGATGGAGGCCCGACCCGTCGTAGTTCTCGAGCGGTTTGGGCATGAAGGTGGCATAGATGTCGTGCTCCATGGCCACCTCCTTCACAGCGAGGCGGGTCGTGACGAGGTTGTCTGCCATGCTGAGGGCGTCCGTGTGGCGCAGGTCGAGCTCGTGCTGGCTGGGGGATACCTCGTGGTGCGATGACTCGACAGAGATGGAGAGGTTCTCGAGCGCCATGATCGTTGCCCGCCGGTACTCCTGGGCGACGTCGAGAGGTGTCAGGTCGAAATACCCGCCGCGATCCAGAACCTGCGGGTCCGGGCCGCTGTCACGGAAGTAGAAGTACTCGACCTCGGGCCCGACGTAGAACGAGTAGCCGAGCTCGTGGGCCCGCTCGAGATTTTGCCGGAGCACCCAGCGAGGGTCGCCGGGGAATGGCTCGCCGTCCGGCGTCACGATGTCGCAGAACATCCTGGCGACCCCGGCGTCGCCGGGACGCCATGGCAGGATCTGAAACGTCCGGGCGTCGGGCATGGCGAGCATGTCGGACTCCTGATCGCGGGAGAAGCCGTCGATCGCCGACCCGTCGAACCTCATACCCTCGTCGAACGCCGTCTCGAGCTCGGCGGGGGTGATGGCGAACGACTTGAGGAAGCCGAGGATGTCGGTGAACCACAAGCGCACGAAGCGAACCCCGCGCTCCTCGACCGTCTTGAGGACGTATTCCTTCTGGTTGTCCACCGAAGCCTCCTGGCCGGGCGCGCATCGTAACCCGCCGCCAAGCTCGCCAGACACCCCTCGACTGCCACGAAACACAGAATTCACATTTCCGCAATCGCCGTGAAACGGCGGCTTACGATCGTGGAGGAGCGTGCATTGCGGCCTCGTTGGCGTTGGCGCGGCCAGAGTCGAACCGAACACTTGAAACGGAGGAAGTCCATGCCGTATCGGGCGGAATACATCTGGATCGATGGGCAGAAGCCGACGGCCAAGCTCCGGTCGAAGACGAAGATCGTCCCTGATGGCGCCGAGCCGCCCATCTGGGGCTTCGACGGATCCAGCACCGAACAGGCCCCGGGCAGCAACTCGGACTGCGTGTTGCGGCCCGTGCTCGTCAAACCGGACCCGATCCGCGGCGGCGACGACGTGCTGGTCATCGCCGAGGTGTTGCTCACGGACCTGTCGCCGCACCCGTCGAACACGCGGGCGGCGTGCGTCGAGGTCGCCGAGAAGCACGCGGCGCACGAGCCGTGGTTCGGGATCGAGCAGGAATACACCTTCTTCAAGGACGGTCGCCCGCACGGATGGCCGATCGGCGGCTTCCCCGCTCCACAGGGCGGCTACTACTGCGGCGTGGGTGCGGACGAGATCTGGGGCCGGGACGTCGTCGAGGGCCACACCAAGGCGTGCATCGATGCCGGCATCGAGATCTCGGGGACGAATGCCGAGGTCATGATCGGTCAGTGGGAGTTCCAGGTCGGCCCGCTCGGGCCGGTGGAGGTCGCCGACCAGCTCTGGATGGCCCGCTGGCTCCTCTACAGGATCGCCGAGGACTACGGCATCTCGGCCCATCTCCACCCCAAGCCGGTGAAGGGCGACTGGAACGGCGCAGGTGCACACACCAACTTCTCGACGAAGTCGATGCGAGAGAGCTACGAGCCGATCATCGCGGCGTGCGAGGCCCTCGGCAAGGCGCACGACGAGCACATCAGCCAGTACGGGGCCGGGATCGAGGAGCGCCTCACCGGTCTCCACGAGACCGCCCCGTGGACGGAGTTCAGCTACGGGGTCTCGCACCGCGGTGCGTCGGTCCGGATCCCTTGGCAGACCGAGGTCGATCAGAAGGGATACATCGAAGATCGGCGTCCCAACGCCAACATGGATCCTTACGTGGTGACCAAGCTCATCACGAGCACGGTCTGCAGCTACCTGGACACCAGCGGCTGATCGGGACCCGATGACCGGGCGGCGCGGCCGTCTGCCACCACGGTTGGTGGCCGCAGCGTCGTCATGGCTATGGGACGCCGGTCGTCACCTCGCACGTCGACGCGGTGTCCGTGCCGGCGCCGCCGGAACACGTGTCGGTTCCCTTGCCACCAGCCAGCCTGTCCTTGCCGGTGTTCCCTCGCAGGTCGTCGTTCGCCCCACCCCCGAAGAGGCGATCACCGCCCCTGCCGCCCTTGACCACGTCACGGCTGCGGCCGCCCTCGAGCCGGTCGCCCTTGTCGCCGCCGGAGAGCAGATCGTTGCCGTCACCTCCGAGCAGGTGATCCTCCCCGGCCTCCCCCCGCAGGTCGTCGTCGCCGACCTCGCCGAATATCCGGTCGTCTCCGGGGCCGCCTCGACCGCGATCCTCGCCACCTCCGAGGCAGATCAAGTCGTTGCCCCTGCCCCCGTCGATGTCGTCCGGACCACCACGAGCGATGATCACGTCTCGCATCGACGTGCCCGAATAGGCGTCGGCCGAGTCGGTGCCGACCCACGTCGCCGGTTTGCCGCCGCATCGCCTGTAGTCCCATACCGCGACGCGGGCGACCCCCGAGTCGGTCACGTGGATGCGCCCCGCCGGGTCGAATGCGATGTGGACGGGCGCCTGGAAGCGCCCGCCACCGCTGCCGCTCGATCCGAACTCGGTGAGGTAGGCGCCGCCGCGGTTGAAGATGAACACCTTGTCGTGAGTGTCGGATGACACGTGGATACGATCAGCCGAGTCCACCTCGATGCCCCTGATCGTCCCGAACGGAGTGCCGTCGGCGTCGTCGATCGTGGCCATGTGGGCGAACGAGCTGTCGAAAAGCTGGAACCGCGAGCCATTCTCCTCGGCCACCGCGATCGTCCCGTTCGTGAGGCCGGCGACCGAGATCGGCTCATCGAACTGGCCGTCGCCCGAGCCGAGCGTGCCGAATGCGGTGATGAACGTACCGTCGGGCTCCATGACCTGGATGCGGTGGTTGAGGGCGTCCGCCACGAGCATCCGCCCGAACGTGTCGAACGCAACGTCTGCGGGCGCGACAAACTGGCCGTTGCCGGCGCCATGCGAGCCGATCGTTCGGACGAACCCGCCCGCCGGGGTGATGACGTGGACCCGGTCGCCGCCGAGCTCGGCGACGTACAGGTTGCCGTCGGGGCCGAACGACATGCCACTTGGCAAGGTGAACTGCACCTGGCCGGTGCCCTGCTCGCCGTATGCTGCGACGAAGGTGCCAGCCGAGTCGTAGCGGACGATCTCGTGGTCCGTTCGGTCGGCGACGTAGACGCCCCCGCCGCTGGGAATCGCGACGCCCCAGACATTGGAGGACAGATGCCCTGACGAGACGTCGTCGATCCAACGCGGTGGCAGAATCGGCGCCGGCGCGCCGCCGGATGCGGCGGCTGGGGCATTCGCCAATGCGACCGTCACGACGAGGGCTGTCACCCAGAGCCGGCGCATGCTCTCGCTACCCGCCGGCGGCGTCGACTGCGGCCTGCAGGGCCGCGTCGAGCTGCTCACCTGCCGCCGCGTAGTCGTCGAGCGCCGCCAGCCGCTCTTCCGATCCTTCGGCATTGACGAGCCCGTCGATCATTCCCTCGGCCGCCTGAATCATGTCCTCGGCGGAGGCGTTGACGTCCTCCCACACCTCCGTGACGGACTCGGGCACTTCGAACGCCGCCACCTCGGCTGCGAAGTCCTGGGTCCTGCCGGCCAGGTCGATGAGGAGGTCCCGGGCGTCGCCGAACTCGATGTCCCTGGCATCCCAGTCCTCGTTTGTCGTCCGGGCGTCGTTGCTCAGTTCCGCCGTCGTCACCCTGAAGTCGCCGACGGCGTTGAGGAACGCCTGCACGGACGGCTCGAGTGTCGTCGTCGTCGTCTCCGGAACGGTCGTCGTGGTGTCTTGCGCCGCCAGTGTCGTCGTCGTCGGACCCACCTCCGCCTGTGGCAGGGCGTTCACGAACGTGTACGTGAAGATGACGAGGGCGGCGATGACGATCGGGAGGATCCATCGCCCGGGCTTGGGATCGGCTCTGCTCACGGCTCGGAACGATAGAGCATCGGGCGTAGTTGGCGGGGGCGGTCGCCGGGCCGTCGTGCCGCCGATCTACCCTTCAGCGCCATGGATATCGCCGGCCGCAACGCGTTGATAACGGGAGGCGCACACCGAGTCGGCCGGGCCATCACGCTCGAGTTGGCGGCGGCCGGCGCCAACGTCTTCATCCACTACAACTCGTCGGCGGCACCCGCCGAGGAGACGGCGGGAGTCGCCCGGGCCCACGGGGTGCGCGCCTTCGTCGGGCCTGCCGACCTCACCGATCCCGCCGCGGCCGGCTCGCTCGTGCGAGCAGCCAACGAGCAATTCGGGCCGATCTCGGTGCTCGTCAACAGCGCGTCCGGCTTCCCCGAGGACACGCTGGCCGATGTCACGGTCGACGGCTTCAGGAAGACCCAGGACCTGTCGCTGCTGACGCCGATCTTCCTCACGCAGGCCTTCGCCGCTTCGGTGCCCGCCGACCTCGATGGGGCGGTCGTCAACGTCACGGACGTGAGAACCGCCACCCCGTACCGGCGGCATTTCAGCTACATCGTCGCCAAGGGTGCGCTCGACTCGTTCACCAGAGCCGCCGCAGTCGCTCTGGCGCCCCGCATCCGGGTCAACGCGGTGGCCCTCGGCATCATCTTGCCGCCCGCCGGCGAGGACGAGTCGTACGCCGAGAGGCTTGCCGCACAGATCCCGCTCGCCCGCGTCGGTGGCACGGACCCCGTGGTTGCGGCCGTTCGGCACCTCGTCGAGAACGACTTCGTGACGGGCGAGATCCTGCGCGTCGACGGGGGCGGCCACCTGGTGTGATCGAGAGACGATCGGCGCGACTCGGGCCCGGAGAGCGAGCCGCCAACCTCGACCGCCTCGACGACGAATCCTTCGATCTCGTCGTGATCGGCGGCGGCATCACCGGGGCGGGCAGCGCCCTCGATGCCGTCTCGCGAGGCAGATCTGTCGCGCTGCTCGAGCAGAGGGACCTCGCCGCCGGCACATCGAGCCGGTCGAGCAAGCTCATCCACGGTGGCCTGAGATACCTGGAGCAGCTCGAGCTCGGCCTCGTACGAGAGGCGCTGCGCGAGCGAGGGCTGTTGCTGACCAAGCTGGCACCGCACCTCGTCCGTCCGGTGTCCTTCGTGTACCCGCTGCGGCACCACATCTGGGAGCGCGCCTACGTCGGCGCCGGGGTGCTGCTCTACGCCACGCTGGCGCGCTCGTCCGGCAGCACGTTGCCCGGCCACCGCCACCTGACGAAGCGGACGACGCTGGAGCTGTTCCCCGGCCTGCGTCCAGATGTCTTCGTCGGGGGAATCCGCTACTGGGACGCTCAGGTCGACGACGCCCGCTACGCGCTCGCCGTCGCCCGCACTGCGGCCGCCCTGGGCGCAGTCGTCCTCACCAGCACGCGGGTCACCGGCTTCGACCGCGTCTCGGGAAGGGTGGCGGCGGTCGACGCAGACTGCCTCGAGACCGGGAGGAGGCTCCGCGTCGAGGCGCGGGCGGTGGTCAACGCCACCGGCGTGTGGACGGACGAAGTCGAGAGACTCGCCGGCGAGTCCTCGGGCGACGTTGCCGCTTCGAAGGGGATCCATCTCGTCGTCGCGAGAGATAGGATCGCATCCTCCACGGGGATCATCGTGCGCACGGAGAAGAGCGTCCTCTTCGTGATCCCGTGGGGCGACTTCTGGCTGATCGGAACCACGGACACGTCGTGGCGCCTCGGACTCGCCCACCCGGCTGCCAGCCGCACCGACATCGAGTACCTGCTGGGTCACGTCAACGAGCTCCTCGCCGATCCCCTCGACGAGAGCGACGTGGTCGGTGTCTACGCCGGGCTGCGACCGCTGCTGCGCGGCGAGTCCGATTCGACGAGCAAGTTGAGTCGTGAGCACGCCGTCGTCGAGCAGGTGCCCGGGCTCTTCACCGTTGCGGGTGGCAAGTACACGACGTACCGCGTGATGGCTCGCGACGCAGTCGACGCGGCGCTCGGGCCCGGAGCGCCCGCTTCGCGGACGGCGGACATCCCCATCCATGGCGCGGCCGGCTACCACGAGGCATGGACCGCCCGGCACGCAGCGGCCGAGGCGGCAGGTATCGATCCTCACTGGGTCGAGCACCTGCTCAGCCGCCACGGCTCCGAGACGTCGGAGATCATGGAGGCGATCGCCGATCGGCGCCAGCTCGGAGCGCCGGTCCCAGGGGCCCCCGGCTACCTGACAGCCGAGATTCGGCACGCGGTGACCCATGAGGCGGCCTTGCACCTCGACGACGTGCTCACCAGGAGGACGAGGATCTCGATCGAGACCCCGGATCGGGGGGTGGCCGCCGCCCCTGCGGTCACCGAGCTGATGGCCGAGGTGCTCGGATGGGACGAGGCGACCAAGGCTCGTGAGCTGGAGCACTACCTGGCGAGGGTCGAGGCCGAGCTCGAATCGCAGACGATGCCCGACGACCACACCGCCGACGCGGCCCGCCTGGGCGCACCAGACGTGAGGACCGGACGCGGCGACCTCTGACGCCGCGCCGCCGATACCGGCCCGGGCCTGTCACGCCCAGCCTCGGTGGTGCTCGTGAAAGCGGCGGAACTCGGTTGCGTTCGTCGGCCCGAGGGTGTTGTTCCCGTCCGGGAACGTGAGCCGGATCTCACGGAGCTCCTCACGAGTGAAGTCCCAACGGACCTTCACCGGGTCGACCCCGTAGAGCTCGGCGGCATTGAGCCCGAAGATCCGGCGCTTGGTGCGCCCCCCGAGCACCGGGTAGCCGAAGCGCTCCCGATACGACTCGGTGATCGTGAAAGCTCGCATGGCCTCGATCTGATCCTGGGGCGACCCGTAGAAGATCGAGTCCGTGCCCCACAGGATGCGGTTCTCGCCGAGTGTGTCGAGCAGCTTGCCGAGCACGTGTGCCGCTTGCGTCGGGGTGCGCATCAGGTACCACCACGTCGATCCGAGCTCGCCGTACACGTTGCCAGCGTGACCGATCCCGTGCTCTCGGAGGGTGGCGATGAAGCGGTTGACGCCGTTCGACTCATCGCTGTACGGACCCTCCACGTGGTCGACCTCGAATCCGCAGTGATACACGACGAAGTTCATCTCCGGGTATGCCTTGGCTGCGGGCCCGATGTCGACGGGAGATCCGAATCGACTGCCGCCGGACAACCCCTTGTGGACGCAGATGATGTTCACCCCGAGGTCGAGCGACTTCTCGATGAACCGCCGGCCGACGTGTGGGACGCCTTCTTCGTGGTCGTCGAGCCAGTACCTGTTTCCCGTGACGGGGTCTCCGAAGTGGGTGAACGTCTTCCAGCCGGCGATCGGGTAGCGCGCCACCGTGCGCTCCATCTCCTCGAGAGTGGCCTCGATCGAGCCGACCTGAGGCAACACCTGGGCGTGCAGCTTGATCCGGTCGTCCCTCGTCAGGCCCACCGAGACTCGCCTCGTCTCGTCCATCACCTCGATCGGGAGAGGGCTTCCCTCTGGATGGATCGGCAATGCAGAGACGACGGCCATCGACGTGTCCGACCGAAGGAACATCTCCTCCATGAAGTGCGTCATCGAGAAGCACGAGCGAGGGTCGTCGTCCCCGCAGTTCATCTGCGGGAACTGGTCGCCCCAGAATCGCCTGCCCCTGGTTGCCGGGTTGAGCTCGTACTCGAGGAGATGCCCCTGGACGTCCATGATGAACTCGTCGCCCGTCAGCCGCTCCTCGGCGGCCAGCGGCTCCCAGAGCGCGTCGGCGGGGATGGCGTACCTGCCGCCCGGGTCCGCATGCGCCGAGGCGGTCATCCTGTCGAGGAAGAAGAGCGTGATGGCAGACGCCGTCGCCGACTTGAGGAACTCACGTCGATCCATGCCGAGCTTGCGGGCGGCTCGATCACACTGCTCTCGGGCGAGCCGGAGCGCCTCGGTGACGGTCGGAGCGAGCGGCTGAGGCAGGAACTCCCCGTTCGATACGGGCCCGAGCTTGATCGGCAGCCCCGGCTCGTCGTCTCGCCATGACATCCACGAACCCCTCTCGAGGATCCTTCAGAATGTAGCGGGACCTCCGGGGACGAGACGCCGACATGCCTCGACCGCTCGAGCGACCGGCGCCGCATCGTGGGGACGGGCTCAATCCTCGTCCGAGACGGCTGCCTTGGCAGCGATCTCCTCGACGATGTCTGCGTTGGCCAGGGTCGTGACGTCGCCGAGGCGCCGATGCTCGGACACGTCTCGCAGCAGCCTGCGCATGATCTTCCCGGAGCGGGTCTTGGGAAGGTCGTTCGTGAAGACGATGCTCTTCGGCTTGGCGATCGGCCCGATCTTCTTGGCGACGTGGTTCCGCAGCTCCTCGATCAGGTCGGCGTTGCCCTCGATGCCGTCACGCAGCGTCACGAACGCCGCGATTGCCTGACCCGTGATGGGGTCCGTCCTCCCGACCACGGCGGCTTCTGCGACGCCGTGGTGGTCGACGAGAGCGGACTCGACCTCGGTGGTCGAGATGTTGTGGCCGGACACCAGCATCACGTCGTCGACCCGCCCGAGCAGCCAGTAGTAACCGTCGGCGTCCCGCTTGCACCCGTCGCCCGGGAAGTAGCGCCCCGGGAAGCGCGTCCAGTACGTGTCGACGTAGCGCTGGTCGTCTCCGTAGATGGTGCGGAGCATGGCAGGCCACGGCCGATCGATCACCAGGTACCCGCCCCCGCCGAGTGGCACCGAATTGCCGTCGTCGTCGACCACGTCGGCGCCGATGCCGGGGAAGGGCTTGGTGGCGGAGCCGGGTTTCGTCGCCACGGCTCCCGGGAGGGGGGTGATCATGATGGCCCCGGTCTCGGTCTGCCACCAGGTGTCGACGATCGGCGTGCTGCCGCCCCCGATGTGCTCGTGGTACCACATCCACGCCTCGGGGTTGATCGGCTCGCCGACGGTGCCGAGCACCCGCAGCGACGAGAGGTCGTGGCCGGCGGGATGCTCGTCTCCCCACTTCATGAACGACCGGATCGCAGTAGGGGCGGTGTAGAAGATCGTCACGCCGTACTCCTCGATGATCGACCACAGCCGGTCGAGGCCCGGGAAGTTGGGCGCTCCCTCGTACATGACCCCGGTCACGCCGTTCGCCAGGGGGCCGTAGACGATGTATGAGTGCCCGGTGACCCAGCCGATGTCGGCGGCGCACCAGTAGACGTCGTCGGGCTTCACGTCGAAGACGTAGTGGTGGGTCGTCGTCACTCCTGTGAGGTAGCCGCCCTGGGTGTGCACGATCCCCTTTGGCGTCCCCGTTGTGCCGGACGTGTACAGGATATAGAGCAGGTCCTCTGCGTTCATGACGGCGGGCTCGAACTCGGGATGCCTGCCGGCAACCGCCTCGTGGTACCAGACGTCACGGCCTTCGACCCAGGCGACGTCGCTGTCGGTGCGCTTCACGACGATGACGTGCTCCACGCTCGGGCAGCGGGCGGCCGCTTCGTCCGCCGCGTCCTTCAGGGCGACCACCGAGCCTCGCCGCCATGCGCCATCCGAGGTGACGATCGCCTTGGCCTGGGCGTCCTCGACGCGGTCGGCGAGCGCATCGGCGGAGAACCCCCCGAACACGACGGAGTGGACGGCGCCGATGCGGGCGCACGCCAGCATGGCGACGGGAAGCTCCGGGATCATCCCGAGGTAGACGGCGACCCGGTCACCCTTCTCGATCCCCATCTCCGACATGGCGGCCGCCAACCGGCAGACGTCCTCGTACAGGTCGCGATACGTGATCGTCCTGGTGTCTCCCGGCTCGCCGATCCAGTGGTAGGCGACCTTGTCGCCCCTCTCGTCGAGATGTCGGTCGAGGCAGTTGTATGCCAGATTCAGCTCACCATCCTCGAACCATTTGAAGAACGGGGCATCGGATTCGTCGACGATCTCTCGCGGCTCTCGGAACCAGGTGATCCGTTCGAGCGCCTGCGAGTGCCAGAAGGCCTTCCAGTCCTGGGCGGCTTCTGCATGGATGTCTGGCGATGCGTTGGCGTTGGCGGCGAACTCGGGCGCCGGTGGGAACACTCGGTCCTCGTTGAGCAGGTTCTCGATCGCCTGGCTGCCTTCGGCCACGTGAGGCTCCTTCTCCGTATTCGTCGCCGACATCGTACCGGTGGCCTCGGCGACGGTTCCGTGGCCTGTCATCCGGATGGGATCACCGGCGGCGCCCGGCGCCCACACGGGACGCAGGTCACGTCGAAGGTCGGATGTGCTGGGAGACGAGCAGGTGGATCAGATCGCGTTCTCGGTCGAGTGTCGCCACGTGACGGCTCCCGCGCAGCCAGCGGAGCTTCTTGTCACGGGATCCGAGCCGGTCGTAGATGACCTGGGCGCTGGCGGGCCTCACGGTCTGGTCGGCCTTCGACTGGATCACGAGGGCAGGGGCCGTGACCCTCGGAAGGGCGCGGTTGGCGGCCCTGATGAGGTCGGTCAACTCGGCCACGGTTCCGATCGGCACGTCGCGGTACTGGCGAGCGAACTGCGCGGTCTCCTCGGGGTAGGGGTCCGGATCGGGTGCCACCCTGATCCGGGCCGACC
The DNA here is from genome assembly GCA_036396535.1 of Acidimicrobiia bacterium. Classification (NCBI taxonomy): domain Bacteria; kingdom Bacillati; phylum Actinomycetota; class Acidimicrobiia; species Acidimicrobiia bacterium. Next base: position 49,548 of record DASWKR010000022.1, read on the forward strand.
CTCGGTACATGCCGGCGAAGCGGGCGGAACGCGAGAAGACCTTCTGGGGCGTGTTGATCGTCGTGATCGTCGCCACGTCGTCGACTGCCGCGATCAGGATGGCGATGAGCCCACCCATGGAGAGCCCGACCAGGTGCCTGCGATCGCCGGGTGCTGTTGCGGTGGCTTGAAGAGCGCTGGCGACCCAGTCCCGCCACCCGGTGCGCGCCATGTGTGCTTCGGACGTGCCGTGTCCCGCGAGCAGCGGCGCGATCGAAGAGATCCCGCCGGCCGCCAGTGCCTGGCCGAGGGGCCACAGATGGGCAGGCGAGCCCGTCCATCCATGGAGGAGGACGGCGGTGTCGCCTCCCGAAGCCTCGATCATGAAGCCGGTCTCCGGAGCGACCTGAGTCATCCGCTGGAATCTAGGTGGCAACCGCCGCAGGGCGGCGCAATCACCGCGGGGCGGCGGCACGGCGTGTGGTGCGCTCAGCGGCCGGCGGCCATCTCTTCCGCCTGGAGCGTCGATGGGCGAAAGGCCGGGATCTCGATCCTGAATCGGCTCCACCCGGCGGCGTAGTCGTAGGTGAGCTCGCCGCCCATCAACTCGGTGAGCTGGCGCGACACCGCCAGGCCGACGCCGACGGACGCCACGTTGCCGGCACGCGAGTGCGCCCGCTGGTACAGCTCGAAGATGGACTCCCGGTGGTGGATGGGCACGCCGCTCCCGTCGTCGAGGACGGTGAGCGCAACCTGCGAGCCTGCCTGCTCGGCCTCGACGACGATGTGGTCGCCGCCGTAACGAATCGCGTTCGTGAGGAGGTTGCGCACGACCTGCTTGAGACGGAGCGGATCGGCCCATGCGGTCTGGTCGACGCGACTGGCGTCGATGTGCTTCGCCGTGCTCGATCGGGTGGCTGCCTCGACGGCGCCCATGACGAGGGGCCGCAGCTCGACGAGTCGCGGCGCGATCGACACGAGGCCGATCTCCGCCCGCGCCGCCACCAGGAGGTCCTCCACGAGGTCGGCGAGCTCGCCGCTCTCCTGCGCGATGAACTGCACCAGCTCGAGCTTGACCGTCGAATCGAGCAAGCTCCACTGGTCGAGAAGCGTCTCGGACGACCCGTACACGGACGTGAGCGGCGTGCGCAATTCGTGGCTCACCGTCGCCAGGAAGTCGTCCTTCGAGCGGATGAGAGCCTGCATTCTCTCCATCGCCTCTTTGCGTTCGGTGATGTCGACCATCTGGACGACGACCTTCTTGAGATCGAGCGCACCGCCAACCCGCGGGGCGCTCCAGTGCAGGATGGCGTCCACCCGCTCGCCGTTGGCTCTCTGGCCGGTGATCTCGTAGGCGATCCGTGACACGTCGTCCCAGATGGCAAGGAACTGAGCTTGGTACGAGTGGCGCGAGTCCTCGTTGAAGGACTCGACGTCGAAGCGACCGAGCACGTCGCCTCTCGAGTTGACTCCGAGCATCGTGAGGGCGGCCGTGTTGGCGTTCGTGACCTCGATGAGTGAGGCGCCGTGGAGCAGCTCGTGGGGGTTGGCCTCGAAGTACCCGGAGAGGTCGGCGACCCCGGCGCGCTCGAGCTGATCGAGCCAGGCGCCGACTGCGGTGAAGTTCTCCTCCCAGCTCGGGATCGGCGACTCCTCGAAGAGGTGGGAGTAGTGGTGCTCGGTCCTGTCAGCCTTCTCTCGCCACTTGGCTTCCTCACAACGGGCGTCGAGCGCGCTCGAGACGCGGTCGAGGAGGCGCCTCCATCCTCCGCTGGTCGCAGGGCGTTCGTTCCTGTCGAGAGCGAGGTCGTGCAAGATGTCTGCTAGGGCTTGGTTCACGGGCGGTGGGCCTTCGGATCGGCAGTGTCGCGGCGAGGCGCGCCTTCTCCAGCTCCATCGGCACGTCGCCAGGATTTGTTGAGCCACCGCCTCGCGAGGGTCCGGGCAGACCTCCCGGTCACCCCGCCCCCGAAGCCGTGGCCCTGAAGGACAGGATCATCTCCCTGAAGACCTGGTCGACCAGCTTGCGCGCAGGATTGTCGGGCTGCTCGGCGACCATCACCCAGCGCGTCCCGGCGACAACGACGGCCACGAGTCGCTCGAACCGTGTGATCCGGCGAATCTCGTCATGCCACGTCGCATAGCGGGCGAACGCTTCGCCGCTGTCGAACGAGACGGCGTCGTCCCGCAGGATCGTGAAGCCGGCACGGAGCTCCAGCTGCTTGGCGGTGATGGCTCGCAGCCATGGGCCGGCCGGAAGGGTCGCCTGCTGCGCCACGACGGCGAACGTGGCGTCCGCGCCGGCGCTGCCTGGCCCGACGAAGACGGTGGTGCGAGGCTCGATGTTCGACGTCCTCCAGTCTCGGGGAACCGAGATCGAATATCCGACTCCGCGGATCCGCGTCATCGCCACCTGCGTCATCGAGCCTGCCTCTGCGAGAACGTGGCGACAACATACTGCAATACATCGTCAAACAACAATGAACGCGCAAACCCACCGACCGGGAGGCGAAGCGGTACGCTGATGGCGATGGCTTCCTGGCGTCCGGCAGCGGCTCTCGTCACGTTCGTGGTGCTCTCGGTGGCGTGCACGCGGTCCGCCACCGAGACGACGTCGACCGTGGACACGACCCCGCAGCAGACGTCGACCGCGGGGCCTGCGGCCGTCGATCGGATCCTTGTGATCGACGAGGGAGCCGTCGTCACGATGGACCGTGACGGCGCAAGCCGCCGCACCATCGCCGACGCCGGTGACGTCATCCCGTTCCAGCCGACATGGGCGCCCGACGGCGTGCGGGTGGCATACAGCGAGGTGTCGTTGGACGGCCCCGCCGTCGTCATGACGTCGGACGACGGCGAGGAGCCACAACGCTTCGCGACGGACTCGAACGTGTTCTACATGTACTGGTCACCCGACGGCTCACGGCTCACGTCTCTCCGTGAATCCGCAGCCGGCGGACTGCAGCTCGACATACTCGACGTCGAGGCGAACGATGTGCGCACGATCGACGGCGGGCAGCCGCTCTACTACTCCTGGAGTCCCGACTCGGATCGGTTGGCGACGCACATTGGCGTCGACAGGCTCGAGCTGCTCGATCCCGCCGGGGGGTCGGTCGAGCTCGGATCCCGTCCGGGCGCCTTCCCCTCCCCCCAGTGGACGCCGCTCGGCATCTTCCACCTCAGCGTGCTTGCCGTGAACCAGGCGCTCACGCTCACCGACCCGGACGGCGAACCGCGCATTCTCGCCACCGTTCCGGGGCCATCGATATTCACGGCGGCCAGGTCGGGTGCCAGGGTCGCCGTCCAGAGCCTCGTAGACGAGGGGGCGGGCATCGACGCCGCCTACCTACAAGACGCGCCCCTACTGGCTGCCGGCCGTCTCGTCGTGATCGACGTTGCGACCGGCGAGCACGTCGAGGCAGGCGCGAACCCGGTGGCGGCGTTCTTCTGGAGCCCCGGTGGCGACAGGCTGCTCTCCCTGACCGGGGACGGTCGGAGCATCCACTGGGAGGTCTGGGACGACGGGGGCTCGACCGCCTTTCCGGACATCGTGCCCTCCCCAACCTTCATCCGCGACTACCTGGCCTTTTTCGACCAGTACGCCCAGAGCTCATCGCTGTGGGCGCCGGACGGTTCGGCGTTCGTGTTCCCGGGGAGCGTTGACGGAGTCGACGGGATCTGGCGCCAGGATGCCCGACCCGACGCCGAGCCGGTGAGGATCTCGAGCGGAACCTGGGCCGTCTGGTCCCCTGTCTGACCTCTATACTCGCGGTCGCCCAGGAGTGGTGCGCCAGGCGAGGATGTAACATCCGGGCCGTTTTGAGCCCCCATCGTCTAGCGGTCCAGGACTCCGCCCTTTCAAGGCGGCAACGGGGATTCGAATTCCCCTGGGGGCACACGCGGGGGCGTGGTGAAGTCTGGAGTTCACGCCGGCCTGTCAAGCCGGAGGTCGCGGGTTCAAATCCCGTCGCTCCCGCCATGTGCTGTGGTTGCGACCGCCGTACGCGACGGTCGAGGCACGGCGCAGATCGCTGCCCGGGCTCGCTCGGGCCCTGGTCAGGTAGCTCAGTTGGTAGAGCGCCGGTCTGAAAAACCGGAGGTCGACGGATCGACGCCGTCCCTGACCACCATCCATCTAGCTGCGTAAACGCCCAATTCGCCCTTATCAGTTGGGTTTCTGGGGCGTCCTCCACTCCTTCCGGTTTCGCAACTTTTCGCGACCTTTCTGGGCGTTTTGCGGAGCCTCGCGGACTCTGCATTGGGTCGGAACCGCAATGAATGGCCTATGGCCTTCGAGTGTTGATCACTTTGAGTGGTGGCCTGGCAACGAAAAGGCACCCTGGAAGTGCCGATATGTGCGCCCTACCGAGCAGCTGTCTTCAGATAGGCAACGAGTTCAGCCACCTTGTTGAGGGGAGTATGACCGCCGGGATACTCGTCCATCGTCACCTCGATTCCGGCTTCGGAGAGGCGGAGTTCGAGCAGTTGGCCAGCGTCGATGAACGTCACGGTTCCGTCGTCAAACTGATCGAGTCGTTCGAGATCACGTTGGATCGAGCCATCCGGGTCACGCAGGGCGAACCACCCAGACGGGTCTGACGGGTCATCGATTGCTCTGGGGCTCGTGCCATCATCGGCAACCCACAAGTGGAACTTGGCGTCGAGGTCTGTTGGCCAGGACGCCGGATCCATCAGTGCGGCGAGTTCCGCTTGCATTGCAGCGGGGTCGGCTTCAAACGCAGGGTCGAAGTTCTCCGAATGCAGCCAGTATTCGCCGTCGCCGAGGACAGCGCCGGTCACCGGTGCGGGTGGTGAGTCGGTCGAACATCCCGGTATCGGGTCCTCGTTTGCGTCCATGGACGCTGCCAGCCCTACCCCCGCCCCTGCCGAGAACCCGTACACGATCGTGTTGGCAGGGTCGCCACCGAAATCAGGTGCGTTCTGCTGGGCGAACGCCACAGCACAGCTAGCTGCGTCCGTCCACTCGCGGAACGTCACGAGAGGGACCGGGACTGGCGGGATCGGTGGCCGCCAGACGATCCACGACGGGGCGAAGACGACTAGTCCTTCCGCTACCGCAGCCTCTGCCAACGTGGCGGTGTCATCTCCGTCCTTCCCGTCTGAGTCAATGCCATGGAACGCAACCACGACGGGCCACGGTCCGTCGCCAACGGGCGTGTAGACATCCACCAAGAGCTCGGCATCACCGATCGTCATATAGACCAAGTCGGTTGTCTCAACAAAGCTCGGTTCTGCCGTCGTTGTGGTCGCTGCTGCTGCCGTCGTTGTGGTCGCTGCTGCTGCCGTCGTTGTGGTCGCTGCTGCTGCTGCCGTCGTTGTGGTCGCAGCTGGGATGGTTGTTGATGTCGAGTCCGAGGCGTTGCCACCGGAATCCGAGGAACACCCGACGGCGATCAATGAGAACGCGACAATCGGAATCGCAGTGAAACCGCGCACGACTGATCCTTTCGGCTTGTGCCGAGCCAACTGATCTGCGCTGGCTTCGGGCGCTCACTGTAGTTCGGTCTACGGCGATGGGTCGAGGGCCGCCGAGAACGAGTACCGGAAACCGCCCACATCCGGCAATCCCGGACACATCGATATCTCACCGAGAGTGGTGTGTGCGGCTGTGCGCTAGCGCTGCGGCCCTCTCCGCTTCGTAGCAACCTTCGAATGCCGCGAGAACGCGGTCCGATGTCTTGGTCTGGGTCATGGCTCCCGATCAGTACTGCCGGCACCAAGGTTCCAACGGGCGTCACTCCAGATAAGGGTCCTGAGTCCGGGGAACGAAGGCGGGACAGCCGAAAGGACGGACTCCTCGCGGACTCGCCAACGCAACGCCCCAGGTCAGGTCAGCGAAACTGCCGGTCTGAAAAGCCGGAGGTCGACGGATCGACGCCGTCCCTGACCACCAGGCGGATGTGCCGGAAACGCCCATTCCCCCGCAGTCGAGCGGGCCGGGCTCGCGGCTCTGGAGATCCACGAGCTACGCCACACCGCAGCCTCCCTCATGATCAACCAGGGCGCTGATCCCAAGCTGATCCAGACTCAGCTCGGCCACTCCTCCATCTCCATCACCTACGACATCTACGGACACCTCTTCCCAGATCGTCTCGACGAGCTCGCGTCCAAGTTCGACGAGTTGATTCGCGAAGGCCGACAGGGACGAGATCAGAATCGGCTAGTCGCTTTGAACATGTGCCTAGTATTATTGGCAATCGCCCACTATACTTGGCACCGATGAACCTAGGACATCCGCTCTCATCACTGGTGACCACCCTCTCAGGACAGGTCCTCGAGGTGCTGGTCAACACCTCCTATCCCCTGTCTGGTCGACACGTCATGCGGTTGCTGCGTCGGGAGGCCAGCCAGCAGGGTGTCCAGAATGCCCTGGACGAATTGGCAGCCCACGGGATCGTCGAACAGGTGTCCGCCGGAGGATCGATCCTCAACACGCTCAACCGGCAGCACATCCTGGCTCCGTACATCAGCCGCATCGTCAGTCTGAGAGGCGAGCTGATCGACCGACTCGCGACCATCGTCTCCGAGGAGGCTCCGGAGGCGAGGCGGGCGATTCTGTTCGGCTCGCTGGCAAGAGGCAGCGCCGGCGAGCACAGCGACATCGATATCGCGCTGGTGTGGCCAGACGCGGAGGCAGACGAAGAGACCGAAGGGAATATCGCCTCTCGGGTCAGCGAGCTGACTGGAAACGCCTGCAACCTTCTCCACTACACCGCTGAGGAACTCGACACCCTCGCTGAGAGGGCCCCGGAGTTGTGTGCAGCCATCGATTCCGAAGGGATCGATCTGATCGGAGCTCTCGCTCGTTGATGGCCAGGAAAGCCCGCATCCGGCCCTGCAGTCCTCAGGACGCGGCGCAGCGATACGACCAAGCCACAGCCTTCGCCGACCTGGCCGGATTGGATCCAGAGGCCGACGACGGACCGAAACGGTCGGCAGCGGTCAGCAACGCCGTCCTGGCCGGGATCGCAGCCGCCGACTCGATCTGCTGCCGACGTCTCGGCCGCCACGCCGCCGGCGACGACCACCAGAGGGCACTCGCGCTCGTCGAGGAGGCAGGAGAGGTGGGCCGGGACGCGAGGCGCCACCTGGAGACATTGTTGTCGATCAAACACAAGGCACAGTACGAAGAAGTGGACCCCACCGTGACGAAGCGAGAAGGGCGGTCCGCGCCATGCGCTCCATCTTTGAACTCGCCGCCCAAGCCTGACGCGCCGACGGACTCACGCCGACTCCGCTACCCAACGCCCCAGGTCAGACCACTGAAACTGCCGGTCTGAAAAACCGGAGGTCGACGGATCGACGCCGTCCCCGACCACCATCGAACTAGCTGCGTGATCGCGCGAATAGCCTTGTGGCAGTTGGGTTCCTGGGCAGTTCACCGATCTCCCATGGTGCGCCGTCCAGGAGCCGAACGGAGCCCAGGTTCGTCGAGCCACGGATGAATCCTGGGCTAGTGCTGCGGATGGAAGCCTCCGACATCAGCGAGTGGGACTTGAGGCCGATTCTCCCGCCAAGCAGACATTCGCCCGAAGAACGGCATTCCTCGTAAACGTACCTGGCTGCGACTGCTTGCATATTGCAGCCAGCCGGAAGGAGCAAACGGTGTCAGAGGTCGTGTGTGACATCTCGGTCTCGGCCGACGGCTATGCCGCCGGGCCGGGACAGACTCTCGAACAGCCGTTCGGCACCATCGAGCACAACCGTCTCCACGATTGGATGTTCGAGACCCCGAGCGAGAATCGATCCGAGGTGAGGGCGATCACGGATGCAGGCGCGTTCATCATGGGCCGCAACATGTTCGGTCCCGACCGCGGCGAGTGGGACCTCGACTGGAAGGGATGGTGGGGCGACGAGCCGCCCTATCACGCACCGGTGTTCGTCCTCGCCCACCGTCAGCGGGGCGATCTCCCCATGGAGGGCGGAACCACCTTCCATTTCGTCACCGACGGCATCCACGCCGCCCTGGAGCAGGCTCGCTCGGCTGCCGGCGAGCGCAACGTTGCCATCGCCGGAGGCGCCAGCACCGTCAATCAGTTCTTGGCCGCAAGCCTCATCGACGAGCTGCGGGTGCACGTCACCCCCTCGATCATCGGCGATGGTTCGCGGTTGTTCGACGGAGTCCCGCCGATGACGTTCCAGCAGGTGTCGGCCCGTGGCGCCACCGCCGTCACCCACATCGTCTACCG
>DASWKR010000023.1 GCA_036396535.1 Acidimicrobiia bacterium
ACGAGCGTCGAAGAACACAGCGAAGACGACAACGAGCTTCGGATCGACCGTGTCAAGCGATTCTTGGTCAAACCGATGGCTCCCGAGGAGGCAGCCCTTCAGATGGAACTGCTCGGACACAGCTTCTATCTGTTCCTCAACGCGGATACGGACCGTTATGGCGTCCTGTATCGACGGCGTGGAGGATCGCTCGGGCTGATCGAACCAGAGTGACCAGTGTTCTCGTCGTAGACGACGTCGATCTCTTCCGAACCGGCCTCGCCGCCGCGTTGGCGCGTGAAGGATTCGACGTCGCCGGAGAGGCCGACGACGCCGAGGCCGCGATCTCCCGGGCCGAGTCGCTCCAGCCCGACCTCGTCCTCCTCGACATCCTCATGCCCGGCGTCTCCGGGCTCGATGCAGTCGGGAAGATCAGGGCGGTGTCTCCCGACTCCCATGTCGTGATGCTCAGTGCCAGCGAGTCGGAGGAGGACCTCCTCGAATGCATCAAGGCGGGCGCCAGGGGATACCTGGTGAAGGACTCGCCCTTCGACGAGCTCGCCAGGTCGCTCCACTCCGTCGCCTCGGGTGGGGCGGCGATCTCCGGGCTGATGACCGGGAAGCTGCTCGATGTCCTCTCTCAGCTCCTCCGCCACCAGGACTTCGTGGCACCTCGCCGACCCGCGCTGACGGGGAGGGAGATCGAGGTGCTCCGGCACGTGGCGAAGGGAATGACATCGAAAGACATCGGCCACGTGCTATTCATCAGTGAGAACACCGTGAAGAATCACGTGCGCAACATCCTCGACAAGCTGGGACTCCACTCCCGCAACGAGGCCGTGCTGTACGCGATTCGTGAGCACCTGATCGAGCTCTGACATGGGCGATCAACCTACCGCCGGTACGACCCCCGATGAACGGGTCGACTGGAGCGGCGAGCAATTCGAGCGGGTTCGAGCCGTATTCGACTCCACCTCGCCGTCGGGCTCTGCCGACACCGCCCTCCTCGAACGGGTGCGCGCCGACTTCCCGGGGCGAGGCGACGACGTTCATGCCGGGATTGGCGTCCTCCGCGACCTTCTGCGAATCGAGCACCGTCCGGAGCGATTCCGCAGGGTTCTGCGCGTCTGGACGGGCAAGGTGGCCGCGGCGATCCGCCGCGGCGACTTCGCCGCCGCCGGCACCTGGATGCGGGCCGTCGCCGAATCGCCGGTGTTCCCTCACGAGTTCGCCATACATGTCGCCGAGGCGGTTCGCGAGCTGTCGAGGGAGGATCTCCTCGAGGAGCTGGTTCAGAAGCTCGTCAAGGCGGGCGACCCGCCGTCGGCGGCGCCATTGCTCATGGCGTGGGGCGAGCCGCTCGTCGAGTACCTGGTAGCCGGGATCACGGCCGAGAACCCTCCGGTCAACCGCCGGCATCTGGTCGAGTATCTCGGCGTGGCGGGCAGGTCCGACGTGAGGCTGCTCACCCCTTACCTGCGCGACCACCGATGGTTCGTCGTCCGCAACCTGGCAACGGCCGTGGGACGCACCGGGCGAGCGACGGCGGTGCCTGCTCTCGAAGCGGTCTTCGATCATCCGGATGATCGAGTGCGAGTCGAGGTGCTGCGCGCCCTCGCGGCCATCACCCAGGACGACGGGATCGTCTATGCCTTGAGGGCCCTGAACGACGAGAGCCCGAAGATGCGCCAGGCGGCGGTCTCGCTGTTGCGGGCGTCTCCCAGCGACGACGTGGTGTCCGGCGTCGCCGGTGTGCTCGACTCGGAGATGCCGAGCTCCGACGAAGCTCGACGTCTCGTGGACGTGATCGCCGAGCGCCGCTCGGAGGCGGCCCGCTCCGCCCTCGAGAAGCTCGCCGCCAAGCGCGCCTCCTTTGGAGCGAACCGCACGGTCCGTGATGCCGCCCGGGCGGCACTGGAGCGGATGGGATGAGCGAGCTCCTCGGACGTAACTTTCTCCGTGCGCTGTCGCATGCCGGCCAGCGGATACGGCGCGCCGGTGACGAGGACCTGAAAGAAGCCGCGGTCACCGCCCTCGCCGACGCTGCCGAGGTGCTGACGGCGGGGCCGGGCGAAGCGGTGATAAGCGTCGCCGCCGACGCCTTCTACCTGGATCGGACGATGCTGGCGCATGCTTCTACGGAGTTCCACACGCTGCTCAAGTCGATCAAACAGCGCAAGATCGACTCGATAACGATCCAGAAGGGGGCGACGCGCCGGGATCTCGCCGATCTCGCCGCCCTCGTGGTCGGCCACTCGTCGGACCTGCCGGCTGGAGGCACCGTCAGGATCAACGAGCGGGCGGTGTCCACGTCCGACCTCGACATCCGCCCCATGTCCGGGCTCCGCCGCACCTACGCCGAGTCGCTCGACACGCTGCGAGGCGTCTCCGACAGCCGATCACTCCAGCTCGGTGAGGTCCTCGACGTGGTCGACGAGTTCATCGCAGGTGGCGCCGCCGACGCCGGGTCGTCCCTCCTCATGGCGACGGTGCAGAACCACGACGAGATCACCTACTACCACTCGGTCAACGTCTGCCTGCTCTCGATGGCGCTCGGCCGGTTCGTCGGGCTGAGCAAGGAGCAGATCCGC
>DASWKR010000024.1 GCA_036396535.1 Acidimicrobiia bacterium
GGACCCGGAGGGCGAAGGCCTCCTCGGGCTCTACGAAGGCGTCTCGCTGCTCGAGCGCGGCAACGACTACTTCGGGGCTTCACCGGACACGATCACCGTCTTCCGTCAGCCGCACCTGGCGCGCACCGGCAGCGGCCGCGAACTGCGCGCCGAGATCAGGAGGACGGTGCTCCACGAGCTGGCGCACCATCTCGGCATCGACGACCGCCGGCTGTTCGACCTCGGCTGGGACTGATCCCGGATGATGCGATAGACCTATTCACAGTGCCTGTCGGGGAAGTTTGCTCATCCCCGGTATCCGAGATGCCGATATCGCGTCCATGGCCAGGATGCCAGACACACGTGACCCTTACGGGCGATGCGAGGCGCGGTGCAACCACGACCTCGCCAACGGGGTGACGGTCGCAGAGCTGCTCGGTAGGGACGGGCCGTTCGAAGACCGCCTCGTTGCCCTGCTGACGGCGACGCCGCGGCCGGTCGTCCAACATCCGCTCGTCCGCGCGAGCTGAGCTCCCGGAGGCGACAGACACGGGTCCGTCCCGTCACGGGATGACCGTGTCGCTCGGGCGCGGGAAGGCCGGGATCCCCGGCCCGGGGCTCGGCGAGTTGTGGAACGTGCCCTGCCACGTCTGCCGCTTGAAGGTCACGTCGACCGGACCGCAGTCGTTCCTGGCGTACTGGGGGTCGCCGGTCGCCGCCACGTAGTTGTCGTGGATGGCGATGGCGTCGTTGCCGGACTGGCCGCCTCCCGACTTGTTGCCGCAGCTCAAACGGAAGATGGCGAAGCTCGTCTGCGTCTCGATGACGTTGTCGTAGACATCGCCTCGCCTGACACCCCTGATCTCGATCGCCGAGTCGTCGAAGTCGTACACGTGGTTGCGGCGGACCACCTGGTCGACCCCCTCCCGGTTGGGGTGCTTCGGGTCGAAGAACGTCGGGCCGGTGTTCCCGCCGAGCTGGAGGGCGGCGTTCTGTCTGATCCCCCAGATCTCGTTCTCCTCGATGAGGATGTTCGACGAGCCGCCCTTGAAGAAGATGCCGTGGCTGCCGACGGCGTTGTCGTGGATCCGGTTGCCGCGGGCCACAGACTTGCGGACCCCGACCCCGTCGATCACGGCGTTGGCGATCGATTGGGACACGTCGTTGCCGAGCAGGTAGACCCGCTTCACGTCCCACTTGCCGTTGCGGTTGACCTTGATGGCGGCGCCGGGGCCCCACACCAGGTTGCGCACCTGCGTCTTGCGGACGACGACGTGGGTGAGGTCGCCCCCCTCGGGGGCGACGTGGATGTTGTTGCCTCCTCCCTTGCGCACCTTGACTCGACGGAGCGCGACGTACGACCCGGAGAGTCTCAGCTCACCGGACCCGTTCAGGTCGATCACGGCGCGCTCGGCTCCCGGCTCGGTCTCGATCTTGATCCACGCCTCCTCCGTGCCGGAGCGACGCATCACCAGGTTGCCGGTGACCTCGTGGCGGCCCGAGGCCAGGCGGATCGTGTCACCGGGCCGTGCCGAGTCGAACGCCGCCTGGAGGCTGTCACCCGTCCCAACTTCAATCGTTCTTAGGTCGCCCTTGACCTTCGGCGTGCGATAAAAGGGCGGTTCGGAGGCAGCGATCGCCGGCCCGTCCCCAGTCGGTACGAGAGTTGCCGTGAGCGCCAGGAGGACGACGATCACCACGGAGCGTCGGGGCGTGGAGCAAGGCGACGGGGGCACGGTGGTTCTTGCACTCGATTCGCGACTACGCAACGTGGTCACCTAATGCTTAGGATGCAGAGACTTTTGCCGATGTTCTCAGTATGGCAGAGCTTCTGAGGCGGAGAGCTACCACGGAGCGCATTCGATACACGGTGATCTTGGCGGGGGTTGTCGCCGTGTGCGCCGGAACACTCTCAGTGATCTTGCCCGGATCGGCAGCGCAAGCGGGCTCCATGTACTCGACACAGATGTACGTCGTCAAGGTGCTCGACGGCGACACGATCAGGGTGACGAACGGCAACCCCAACGACACCCCGGTCGACGTCCGGTTCGCCGGCATCAACACGAACGAGTACCCGGAGATGTGCCACGCCGGAACGGCCAAGGCGCGACTCGCCAAGCTCATCGAGGGCAAGTGGGTCACCCTCCTCGCCGAGGACCCGGACTCGAAAGCGTTCGACGGAGTCCGCTACCTGCGGTTCGTCGAGCGCAA
>DASWKR010000025.1 GCA_036396535.1 Acidimicrobiia bacterium
GCCGCCCGCGCCAAGGGCGGGTTCGGGGGCGGGCGGACCGGGAGCTGGCAGCACGCGTTGCGGTCCGTCTCGAGGCCGTGGCCGACGTGCAGTCTGAGTCTCCCGATTCGTGCAACGTGCATCGTCCTGCTCTGGTCGGCAGTCTGGGCCGGCGTTATGTTGACGGGCGTAGTCGCAGCGAGGTCGGCCGCGGCGACGGCGACAGCCGCTGTGGTCCTGTCGTGGCTGATCGCGGGAATCGTCTCATTCGCGATTGACGTGCGGCGGATTCATCAGCGACCGCCGTTCTGGCCACAGCCGGATGCAGGCGTTCGGGAATCAAGGCGGTGACCGCCGAGGTTCGGCGGTCACCGCCGAACCTCGGCGGGGGACAGATCCAGCTCGACCTGCCCGACTATCGATCGGCTGGCAAATAGCATCTCGAACCAGATCGTCCGATGTGGGCAATGACGCGCCCGATCCCACACTTCGCCGAGCGGCACATCGTGCGCTAGCGGTGGCCGGCGGTGGCGACACCGGGGAGGTTGGCGAATGCCTCTTGGTCGGCGGTCACAACCGCCCGGTCGGTAGCTCGAGCAGTAGCTGCGATCAGCAAGCCGTGAGCTCCCCGTGGACGGCCCTGGTCGCGAACAGCGACGAGCAGATCGGCGTGTTCGACCGCTACATCGCGGTCGTAGGCAATGATCGGCAGCGACTCGATGATCTCATCGACGTAGGCCTGACGGGCATTCCGTCGCCTTCCGGAGGCGAGCGCGACACCCACGAGTAGCTCAGCGACAGTGACCGCTGCGATGGCTATGTCGTCGTCATCGTCGATGACATCGTCGAGATCGACGCCGCCCCGCTCGGCATCGATCAGAAACGTGGTGTCGAGCAGGAGCAGGCTCATCCTCGATCTTCAATCTCCAACAGAGCTCGAAGATCAGTCAGGTTCCCCGGCCACGCAGTGTCCGGCCGGTGCCGACGCAGGAGCGACTTCACGTCGATGCCACGTCCACTGGATACGGGTTCGAGATGCGCGACTGCTTTGCCCCGACGAACAATTGTGTAGTGCTCACCACGGTGCTCAACACCGTCGAGCAGATCAGCGAAGTGGCGGGCCGCATCGGTCGCAGTGATGTCAGGCATGCGATCAGATTATCAGATACACACGCAAGGTGAACCCTCTGCCTCGCCGATCACCCGCAATCGGACGAGACCGAGCAGACTCTGCGAGCCATCGAGTTATCGGCACGTCGGCGTGCGGTCATGGCTCGATGCGGCTGACGGTTGTGACGCGGTCGATGCTGCGGTCGAACGAGACGATCTCCTCGATTCCGGCGGTTTCGGCTGAAGCGACGAGGTACGCCTCGGCGAAGTCGATGCGGTGGGTCTCGTAGACCTCGAGGCAGCGCAGGAGCAAGGCAGGATCGGCGGTTCGGATGGCGGGGTAGGCGATCACGGAACGCACCAGGCGGGCCACCTCATCGACCGGCACCTCATAGAAGGACTCCAACACGTAGACCGTTTCGGCGACGATGAGGTCGGGGAGGAGCAGTTCATCGGCCGCAGCGAGGAAGGCGGTGGCACGAGCGGCGCGGTCGGGTGGATCACCGGTGAGATGGCGGATCAGGACGTTGGTGTCGACGAACGCCGTCACCGCCGCGTCTCGGCGCGGGTGCGTCGGGTGCTCCGGCGGACCTCGTCCCATGCGGTGCCCCGTTTCGCTGCCGGGACCTCGACGGTGCCGGCGAGGTCGAGGAGGTTGGGAATCTTGGCGAGTACGGCTCGGTGCTCCTCCACTCGGAACACGACGTGATCGCCTTCGGAGATGCCGAGGCGGTCGCGAACCTCCTTTGGGATGGTGATCTGGCCTTTCGAGGTCACCCTGGCCACGAGATCCATACGGGGCTCCTTACGATGCCGGCAAGGTAAGGATATCAGCCGAGGCGCCAGGCGACCAGAGCCTGATCTTGGGTCCGCGGAACTCCGGCGGAGCACGCCTCGGTTCAGTTCGCCGCCCAGATCGCCCGGTTGACGACGTTCTCGAGATGCTCTTGGCGGCCGGAGCCCGGCTCGGGGGCGATGTCCCCTGCCATCACCATGTCGCCGAGCTCGGCGAGCGACGTACCCGACGTGATCGTATGTCCGAGCTCTCCGTCCCATCGGGCGTAGCGCTCGGCGACGGCGGCTGCCAGGTCTCCCCGCTCGACGAGCTCGGCGCCGACGAGCAGGGCCCTGGCGAGGGTGTCGATGCCTCCGACGTGTGCGTGGAAGAGATCGGACCGATCCATGCTCTGGCGCCGCAGCTTGGTGTCGAAGTTGAAGCCGCCCGTCTCGAAGCCGCCTCCCTTCAGGATCTCGTACAGCGCCAACGACAGCTCGTCGACCGAGTTGGGGAACTGGTCGGTGTCCCATCCGTTCTGGTAGTCGCCCCGGTTGGCGTCGACGCTGCCGAAGATCCCGTTGGCGATGGCGTAGGCCACCTCGTGGTGGAAGCTGTGGCCGGCCAGCGTGGCGTGGTTCACCTCGATGTTGACGCGGTACTCGTCGGTGAGCCCGTAGCGGTCCAGGAACCCGTGGACGGTGGCGCAGTCGTAGTCGTACTGGTGCTTCGTCGGCTCCTGCGGCTTCGGCTCTATGAGCAGGGTTCCCTGGAAACCGATGGCGTGCTTGTGCTCGGCGACCATGGCGAGGAACCGCCCCAGCTGGTCCGCTTCACGGCGGAGGTCGGTGTTCAGCAGGGTCTCGTATCCCTCCCGGCCGCCCCACAGCACGTAGTTGGCGCCCCCGAGCCGGTGGGTGGCCTCGAGTGCCAGCCTGACCTGGGCGGCGGCGTGTGCGAAGACGTCCGGGTCGGGGTTCGTGGCGGCCCCTGCGGCGTACCGGGGATGGGAGAACAGGTTGGCGGTCCCCCAGAGGAGGCCGACGCCGGAGCGGGCCATGTGCTCGGCGGCGTAATCGACCATGGCGTCGAGGTCCTTCGCAGACTCGGCGAACGAAGCGCCTTCGGGAGCGATGTCGCGATCGTGGAAGCAGAAGTACGGCACGCCGAGCTTCGTCACGAACTCGAAGGCGGCGTCCATCTTCTGGCGAGCGGCCGACATATCGCCGGCGGCAACCAGCCACGGCCTGTCGAACGTGCCAGTGCCGAAGACGTCGCTGCCGGGCCAGTTGAACGAGTGCCAGTAGCAGACGGCGATCCGCAGGTGGTCTTCCATGCGCTTGCCGGCGACGACGCGATCCTTGTCATACACCCGGTATGCCAGCGGCGAGTCCGAGTCGACACCCTCGAATCGGATCGGCTCGGGGACGTCTTCGAAGAACTCGGGGCTTGTCATCGCATCTCCTGGTTCGAACGCGGCGAACATTATCCATCGCCGAACGGGCGGCGTTTCGGGAGCCGGCTAGCCGCGGTCCCGCATCAGGCGCAGCCTGAGATCCTCCGATGCCCTGGTCGCCCACTCGATCGACGTGTCGAGCATGGCGGCGGCGATGGCGGCGAGTCCGACCACCAGGAAGAGGGGATTCGTCCCCACGATGTAGGCGAACCCGCACCCGACGACGACGGTCGTCCAGGCACGCATACGCCAGGCGGTGCGGCCTCCATCGCGGATCGCCCAAGGACGGACGGCGGCCAGCCCCAGGGTGAACAAGCCCGCCCATCGCACGATCTCGACCTCGTATGCCTCGGCAGACGTGTAGCCGAGCACGAAGCCCGGGGCGGCGAGCATCACGACGGCGACGACTCCGATTGCGTATGACTGGATCCCAACCGCGCCGCGCATGTCGGGGATTGTTGCACGCCGGGGCGGCTCTTCCGAGCCGGTCCGCTCAGACATCGATCTCGATCACGAGGGCGGCGTGGTCGGTTCCTCTGATGCGCTCGATCCAACTCCGCAGCGGCAGGGCCCCGTCGACGAAGGCGTGGTCGATGCGGAGCAACCGCGGCGCCCACCACCACGGTCCCCAGGTGCGAGCCGCCGTGCCGGTTGCGACCGGTCCGTCCTGCATCGTGGCGGCGATCCTGCGGTACGTGCGCCACGCCGGCGTGGCGTTCATGTCGCCGACGAGCACCCTCGGGCGACGGTTCTCGCGAACGTGATCGATGATCGCCGTCGTCTGGGACTTGCGGTTGCGCCGTGCCCGGACCGGGTGGGAGTCGACCGGGCTCTGGATGTGGACGTTGATCACCTCCAGGTCGCGGTCGAGCGAGGGCCACCGGTCGGCCGACAACGTTGCTCGCCATCCGTCCCTGTGCGCCAGCGGAAACCGCTCGACCTGGGACGGGAAGCGAGTTGCGATCCCGAGACCGTGGTAGTTCCTCGTCGGGTCGAGATGACCGTAGGGGAGCAGCCTCGTGATGATGGTGGCGTGCTCAGGAACCAGTTCCTGACAGGCGAGCACGTCCGGGTCGACGTCTTCGATCACCCGCTCGAGGGCGCGGTGGTCTGCCCGGCCCACCAAGAGATTGATGCTCATGACCCTGATGGTGCCCACTTCAGTGGCAACTCCCTTTCCCCGAATCGGCGACCTCGCCGCCCGGGGTCGTCACGAACGAGTACCTGTACCTCGTCTGCATGAGCTCGAGCGCCAGGACGCCGTGGCGATCGTCGACGGTCACCCGGGAGTGCGGCCGGGCGATCGTGACCGGGCGCAGGGACGCCCCCCCGGTACCGACGACGAACGACCTGATACCGCCGTCACGATCGAGGTGACCCGTCGGGTCCAGCTTCGCCAGCCGTTCGTAGTTGTGGTCGTGGCCGGCGAGCACGAGGTCGACGCCCGTCGTGTGGAACTGCTTCCAGAACGGGCCCATCGCCGGATCGTCGCCGTGTTCCGAGCCGGACGAGAAGCGCGGATGGTGCATCAGCACGGCCGTACACTGAGCGGGGTGGTCCTCCAACTCGGCGGCCAGCCAGATTCCCTGGGGTGAGGACGGCCCGCACCCGCCGACCTCGGAGCAGTTGGAGTTGACGACGACGATCCTCCAGGCGCCGAGGTCGAACCCGTACCATCCGCGACGTCGCTCTCCCGCTCTGGCGTCGAAGTAGTCCCAGTACGCCCTGGCGTTCGACGTGTGGTACTCGTGGTTGCCGACTGTGGCTCGAGTTCTCTTGGCATGCCGGCCCCACGTGGGGTCGTAGCAGTCGGCGTAGTCCGAAGCGGTTCCATCCCGATAGGCGGTGTCGCCGAGGACCGCCACCACGCCTGACCGCTCGGCGAAGAGGCCGTCGAGCAGGGTCGCAGTGGCCTCGTCGTCATCCGAGGTGCATCGGGCGATGTCGCCCGCCGCCACCAGGAGCGCCGCCTTCGGCGCCGTCTCGTCGACGGAGAAGAGCCGCCTCGGGCGCAGGCGGGTCGTGTTCCCGGCGCGGTCCTCGACCCTCACGTCGAGGCGATAGGTGCCGTCGGGTAGATCGGCGCGGTGGGTCCAGGTGGCGAAGGTGGCGCCCCGGTCGCTCAGCTCGGCCTTCCAGGCGGTCCGCTGCGGGCCCCACCCGCCGCTCTTCTGACGCCACAGGCCCGTCGCCACGTCCTTGACGGCGACCCGCACCGCGACGACCTTCCGATCGTCTCTCGCCATCCCGACGAGCACCGCCTTGCTCGGGAACACCGAGCCCGCCGGGAACCCGTAATACGCCTTCGGTGCAGTCGTGTCGGCCGACGACGCATGGTGCGGGTCTGCGGCGCCACCTGCAGGAGCGGCGACGGCGACCGCGACCGCGAGGCACAGCACAGCGATGGTTGTGATCGAGCGGCTCACGATTGCGGGACCCCCCTGGTTGCGACACGTTAGACCGTCCACGGCGTGACGCTGATCACGGGCCCTCCTAGTGTCCGTGGTCAGCGAGGAGGACGATGAGGCTGACCACGGCGATGCTCGCCGACGCCGCCCAGGTGCAGGGGGGCAAGCTCTTCGTGCTCGGGGGCGGGTTCTCCACCATCAGCGCTTCCTCCTTCCCCGTCGTCCACCGCAGCCTGGCAGTTGCGTTGATCGCCGAGATCGAACCGGACGAGCGGCACCGCAACCTCGACCTCAAGCTCGAGCTCATCGACGAGGACGGCAACCGGCTCGCCATCGAGGCGAAGGGCAGCCTGCGCGTCGGCGCCCCGGCAGCCCTCCCTCCTGGAGCGCCCAGCGTCGTCCCGATCGTCACGCCGTTCCACAACATCTCGATCCCGGAGCCGAAGGGATATGCGTTCGTCGTCTCGTTCGAGGGCGAAGAGCTCGCCAGGATCGGCTTCCGCGCACTGAGATCGGGTTGACATGCTGACCGTCCCCAACGTCATCTCCTTCGTGAGGCTGCTCCTCGTGCCGGTGTTCCTCTGGCTGCTGCTCGGCTCGCCCGACAGCCCCTTGGCGGCGGGACTACTGCTCGGCCTCATCGGCTCGACGGACTGGGTCGACGGGTTCCTGGCGCGCCGTCTCGACCAGGTGAGCGAGGTCGGGAAGCTCCTCGATCCGCTCGCCGATCGGCTCGCCGTGGCCGCGGCCCTGATCGGAGGCCTCATCTCGGGGGATCTGCCGGCCTGGTTCGCCGTCGCCCTGATCGTGCGGGAGGCCCTGATCGCGGTCGGAGCGGCGTGGGTCGGGCTGGCCGCAGGCAGGAAGATGGAGGTGCGCCGCCTCGGCAAGCTGGCGACGCTCCTGCTGTATGCCGCCATCTCCTGGTTCTTCGTCGGGAGAGGGGCCGACCTCGACTGGATCGTCGCCGCTGCCTGGATCGTCGGGATCCCGGGGCTCGTCCTGTACTACGTCGTCGGGGTCCAGTACGTGGGCGACGCCAGGCGGATGGTCACGGGGTCACGCTGATGGGCGGGGCGGCCGACGAGTAGGCGGCCCGGCGGTTACGATCGACGGTCGAAGGGGAGCAGACGTGAACGTTCCAGACGATCTCAAGTACGCCGACACGCACGAGTGGGCTCGCCTCGTGGACGATGGCACCGTGACGCTCGGGATCTCCGACTTCGCCCAGGGCCAGCTCGGCGACGTCGTCTTCATCGGCCTACCCGCCGTCGGAGCGACCGTCACCGCCGGTGAGCCGTTCGGGGAGATCGAGTCGACCAAGTCTGTCTCCGACCTCTACGCCCCGGTCACCGGCGAGGTCGCTTCCGTGAACGGTGCGCTCGGCGACGCCCCGGAGCGCGTGAACGCCGACCCGTACGGCGAAGGATGGATGATCGTCATCCGCGCCGCAGACGTCTCATCCCTCGACCGTCTCATGGACGCCGCCGCCTACCGGGCGTTCGTCGAGACCTGACCGCAGCACCTGCTGACCCTCAACTCGAAGTTGAGGGTCACGTAGTACGATGACCGGATGCAGGATGAGGAACGGGGCGAGCCGTTGGAGGAGCACGACCCGACCGTTGCCTACGCCCCGGCGACCCGGCAGGGCGCCGCCGAGGGTCAGGGGTCGAGAGTCGCCGGTGCCTTCAGGTACGCCCTCGTCGTCGAGAGTGGGCCCCAGGCGGGCCTGACGTATGTCTTGGGGACCGGGGAGACGACCGTCGGCAGGTCGGACGAGGCGGACATCTACCTCGGCGACGTCACGGTGAGCCGCATGCACGCCAAGTTCGTCGTCGACGAGGAAGGGCTGAGCGTCGACGACCTCGGGAGCACCAACGGCACCTACGTGAACATGGAGCGCTTCGACAGCCGGCAACTGCACCCCGGCGACGAGATCATCATCGGCAAGTTCCACCTCGGAGTCGTGGTCGGCAATGGCTGAGCGCCGCGAGCGCGGGCGCAGCATCGGTGAGGTCATCACGATGCTCCGCCAAGAGTTCCCCGAGTTGAGCGTCTCGAAGATCCGGTTCCTCGAGGGCCAGGGGCTCGTCGAGCCCGAGAGGAGCCCCGCCGGCTACCGGATGTTCACCGACGTCGACGTGCGCCGCATCCAGTACATCCTCCGCGAGCAGCGCGACCACTTCCTCCCCCTCAAGGTCATCAAATCGAAGCTGACCGCATGGGAGCGGGGCGAGGAGCCGTCGGCCGCCACCGAGTCCGGGCCCCCGCCGGAGGCGTACTTCGCCGCCTCGGGTGTCTCTCTCAACGAAGACGAGCTGTCGCGTGCGACCGGGCTCAGCCCTCGCCAGATAGGACTGCTGGTCTCCGAGGGGGTGCTCGAGGCCATGGAGTTGCCGGGAGAGGGCAGAGTCTTCCTCGACGACGCGCTCACGATCGCCCGAGCCGCCGCCCGTCTCCTCCGTCAGGGCCTCGAGCCGCGCCACCTGCGAGCCGTGCGGCTCGCAGCAGACCGCGAAGTCGACCTGATGCGCCAGCTCGTCGCTCCTCTGCTGCGGCACCGCAATCCGGACAACCGCAGGAGGGCTGCAGAGATGCTCGCCGACTGCTCGCAGGCGTCGGCCTTGATGCAGGAGGGCATCGTGCGCGCCCGCGTCAAGAAGATGCTCGAGGGATGACGTGAGGAGGCTGCTCGCCGGACTGGCGATGGCCGCTGCCCTCCTCCCACCCCCGGGCGGTGTCCCCGTCTCGCTCGAGTCGATCGCCGCCCCCAGCATCACGGCTCCCCGGTGGATCGTGTACGACGTCACGGCGGACGTCGTGCTCGCCTCCAGGAACCCGGACGAAGAGTCGGCGATGGCGTCCGTCACGAAGATCATGTCCGCCCTCGTGGTGCGGGACCAAACCGAGCTGGACGAGAGAGTGCGGGCCTCGCGGACCGCCATCTCCGTTGGCGAGTCGGAGATCGGCCTCACCGAGGGCGAGGTGTGGCCGGTCGAGGACCTTCTCGAAGCCATGCTGATCCGGTCGGGCAACGATGCCGCCATGGCGCTCGCCGAGCACGTCGGCGGGTCGGTCGAGGGCTTCGCGGCGATGATGAATGCCAAGGCGATCTCGCTTGGACTGTCCCACTCCCACTTCGTGAATCCGCACGGCCTCGACGCCGACGGCCACTACTCGACGGCCCGCGATCTGAGCGTCATGGCCACCGAGCTGCTCGGCGATCCGGTGCTCGCCGAGATCGTCCGCACCCGATTCGTTTCGTTCCGGCCCGATTCGTCAGGGATCCCAAGGCAGGCGCGCACCACGAACAGGCTGCTCGGCGTGTTCCCAGGCGTCGTCGGGATCAAGACCGGCTTCACGAACGACGCGCTGCTGGTGCTCGTGGCCGCTCTCGAGCGAAACGGTCGCACGATCGTCACGGTCGTGATGGGCTCGGACGACCACTTCGCAGACACCGCCGAACTGCTCGCCTTCGGCTTCGGCACCGTGACCCTCCGTGATCGGCTCGGCGCACCGCTCCTCGCAGAGGAGGGCGGGGGAGGGGTGGGCGGATCGAGCCGCTTCTCG
This sequence comes from Acidimicrobiia bacterium, assembly GCA_036396535.1. Taxonomy (NCBI): domain Bacteria; kingdom Bacillati; phylum Actinomycetota; class Acidimicrobiia; species Acidimicrobiia bacterium. The sequence continues at coordinate 9,299 of DASWKR010000025.1, forward strand.
GAGGCAGAGGAGGCGAGGCTGTCGGCGGTGCTCGAGCTGCCGGATGGCCATTCGGCGCTGACGCCCCCGAACCGAACGGAGCGAGGCGTCCGCATCAGGGAGAACCTTCGCGCCATCACACCCGTCGTGCTCGGAGGCAGCGGGTGACGGATCAGTACATCGAGGTCGTCACCGAGGTCGACCTGAGGCGGCGGGTCGCCCAGCTCGGGACGGAGATCGCTCGGGACTACGAGGCCAGGTCGCCGATCCTCATCGGGATTCTGACCGGTTGTATGCCTTTCATCGCCGACCTGTCACGCCAGATCGACCTCGAGCTCTCGATCGATTTCCTGTCGCTGACCCGGTTCGGCGAGGACGGGCGGGTGGGGATCGCCCTCGACCTGTCGCTGCCGGTCGCAGGCGAGGACGTGATCATCGTCGAGGACATCGTCGACACGGGGCTCACGCTCACATCGCTGCGGCGCATCATCGAGATGCACGAGGCGAGGAGTGTCGCCACCGTCGCCCTCCTCGACAAGGCCGCTCGCCGCATCGTCGACGTGGCGGTGGAATATCGAGGGTTCGAGGTGGGTGACGAGTTCCTCCTCGGCTACGGCCTCGACTGGGAAGGGCGCTTCCGCAACCTCCGGTCTCTGTGGGCCGTCATGGACATGGCGGCCCTGCGAGACCACCCGGGCGAGTTCTCGATGGAGCGATTCCGCGCCCCACTGCCCGCGGGCGTCGGATCGGGTCGGTGATAACCTGGCCGAATGACGGACCCGGTCCCGATGGAGCTGGTAGGGGTGCGGATCGAGTTGCCGAGCAACAGCCCGATCTTGCTCTTGAGGGAGCTTGGCGGGACCCGTTTCCTTCCGATCTGGATCGGCACGAACGAGGCCACGGCCATCGCACTCGCCCTCGAGGGGGTCGAACCGCAGCGCCCGATGACCCACGACCTCCTCAAGATCGTCGCCGAGACGCTCGGCGCAGTCGTCACGCGCGTCGTGGTCACCGCCCTCACCGAAGGCACGTACTACGCCGACCTCGTCATGCAGCGCGGCGAGGACGAGGTGAAGGTCTCATCGCGCCCGTCCGACGCCATCGCCCTGGCGGCGCGCACCGCCTCTCCGGTCTTCGCGGAGCGTGCCGTCCTCGACGAGGCAGGCGTCGAGATCCGCGACGAGGGCGAGGAAGAGGAGATCGAGCGGTTCCGCGAGTTCCTCGACGACGTGACCCCGGAGGACTTCGGCCCCACGCAGTGACCAGAGGCGGGATGCTCCGGCCGTCCAGCAGGGGGTTGTCCACAGGTTGTTGACAAGTGGCACAGGCGGCCCCTAACTTTCACTGCCGTAGTTCTGCGGGCGGAATTACGTCGGTGTAAGCTAGTCACCACGAGGAGGCATACGTGACCGGGCAGCAGATCGGTGTTGGCACCGCGGACGGTTACCGGGCGCCGCAGGTATGCAAGCTGGTTGGCATCACGTATCGCCAGCTCGACTACTGGGCGAGGACCGGGTTGATCACTCCGTCGATCCAGCACGCCCAGGGCTCCGGGTCGCAGCGCCGCTACTCGTTCAGCGACATCGTGCAGCTCAAGGTCGTCAAGCGGCTCCTCGACGCCGGCATGAGCCTCAACAAGATCCGCACCGCGATGGACATCCTCGCCGAGCAACTCGAGAGCAACAATCCGCTCACCGACGTCACGCTGCTCTCGGACGGGACCACCATCTACGCCGCCCACAGTGCCGATGAGGTGGTCGACGTGTTCCAGCGGGGTCAGGGAGTCTTCGGGATCGCCGTCGGGCCCGTCGAGAAGGAGCTCGTCGGCGAGATCCACCGGCTGTTCCCCGAAGCCGAGGACGAGGACATGGAAGCCAGAGAGGTCCACGCCAACTGACCTACCAAGCCGACTTCGATCCGGAGCCATCCGCTCTCGTGCCGTTCGCTCACGAGAGCGAACGGCAATTCGCCAGTCTGCTGGACTTCTACGACGTCGAGTGGATCTACGAGCCCCACGAGTTCGCCGTCGAGTGGGACGACGATGGGCAGGCCACGAAGTTCTTCCGCCCCGATTTCTACCTGCCGGGCGAGAACGTCTACATCGAGATCACGACGATGAACCAGAAGCTGGTGACGAAGAAGAACAAGAAGGTCAGAAAGTTTCGTGAGATCTACCCGGGGACGAACATCAAGATCTTCTACCAGAGGGACTACCTGAACCTTCTCGTCAAGTACGGCCTCGCAGACGTGACGAGCGAAGACGAGACGGCGGCACCGACTCGCATCCCGGGACCGCCTCATGTCATCGATCTCGGGACCCGCATTCCAGGACCGCCTCAGGTCATCGATCTCGGAGAAGACGCCGCAAGAGACGCGGCCGGGTGACGGCGCCGGGTCGATGAGCACGACGCCGTTGGCCGCGATGCACGAAGCGCTCGGGGCCCGGTTCACCGATTTCGGTGGGTGGTCGATGCCCCTCCAGTACGCCGGGGTGCTCTCCGAGCACATGGCCGTGAGGGAGCACGCCGGCGTCTTCGACGTGAGCCACCTCGGCCGCTTCTCGGTCGAGGGCCCGGGCGCGACGGAGGCGGTCGTAGCCGAGCTGTGCAACGACGTCAGGAAGATCGGGGTCGGGCAGGCCCAGTACACCATGGCATTGAACGAGTTCGGCGGCGTCGTCGACGACGTCATCGTCTGGCGGCTCGCCGGGGACGACCACTGGCTGATGCCGAACGGGACGAACTACGAAGAGGTGCTCGGACGGTTCGGCGCTCACGCAGCCGTGCGGGTTCGTCCGTTGCGGGACGACACCGTTCTCCTCGCGGTCCAGGGTCCGGCGGCCGGAGAGCTCGTCACCGGACTGCTCGGCGGCTTCCCGGGCCGGTTCCGGGTCGAGGAAGGCGAGTACGCAGGAAGGCGATATCGGGTAGCGGGAACCGGGTACACGGGAGAGCCTGGCGCCGAGATCGCCATCCCGGCCGCCGCAGGTGCCGTCCTGTTCGAGGCGTTGGTCGCCGGCGGGGCCGAGGCGTGCGGTCTCGGCGCCCGTGACACGCTGCGCCTCGAGATGGGCTACCCGCTGTGGGGCCAGGACCTCGACGAAGAGACGACACCCCTCGAGGCGGGGCTGGCGTGGGTCGTCGACTGGGACCACGAGTTCGTGGGGCGGGCTGCGTTGATGCGCCAGCGCGACGGCGCCCTGCCGAAGCACCTCGTCTCGTTCCGCACCGAGGGACGCCTCATCCCGCGTCATGGCCATCGGGTGCGGGTGGGCGATGCGGTCGGCGTGGTGACGAGCGGCAACTTCAGTCCGGTGCTCGGGTGCGGCATCGGCATGGGATACGTCGCCGGGGCAGGTTCGTCCTCGGGAGAGGCCGAAGTCGAGGCCGAAGTCGAGATACGAGGGGTATGGCATCCAGTGACCCTCGTCGAACCACCGTTCATCGACCGCTGAGGCTCGGCCGCCTCGATGAACGATCGCATCCTCGTGTCCAGGGCATGCGATCCCGCCGTCGTCGCCCGGCTCTCGTCAGAGGGGCGCGTCGTCGAGGCGCCGGTGCTGCGCGGGGTGACCATCTGGAGCGGGGGCGAGCGGGCCGACAGGGCCCACGTGGTCACCCCCAACTGGTTCGGCGTCCACGAACGGGACGACCTCGTCTCCCGGCTCGCCGTCCCTACGACGGTCGAGCGGGTCGTCACCCGCCAGCCGGGCGCCATGCGCTACCTCGCCAAGGCACTCGGTCAGGCGCCGGGGGTCCTGGTGCCGCACGGCGCCGCGCAGACGTCGGTGGCCGTCGTGCTGTTGCCGGTCAGCCCAAGAGCCGTGCTCGGATCCGTGGCGCCGCCTGCCGGGATCTCCGCCGCCGCCCTCGACGGTTTCGCGGATCTCCCGGGCGCGGTGCGATTCGACGTCGACCCGGGTATCGAGCGGGGGTCTCTCGCCCGATATGCTGCTGACCTGGCGCAGGCGATTCGAGGAGAGGCAGCGCTATGAGCCTGGGGTTCGGGGTCGACGTCGGAGGGTCCGGCATCAAGGGGGCGCCTGTCGACATGGAGATGGGAGGGCTCTCCGCCGATCGGTACAGGATCGACACGCCGGTGCCGGCCGTCCCGGAAGCCGTGGCCGAAGTCGTCTGCGAGATCGTCGACCATTTCGGCTGGGATCGAGCCTTCGGTGTGACCGTACCGGCCATCGTGCAGCACGGCGTCGTCTGGTCTGCCGCAAACATCGATCCCTCGTGGATCGGCACGGACGCCGGCGAGCTGCTGCGCAAGGTCACCGGGCGCGACGTTGCGGTGCTCAACGACGCCGATGCGGCGGGAATCGCCGAGATGACCTTCGGGGCCGGCCGGGGCCGCCGGGGCGTCGTCGTGGTCCTCACGTTCGGCACGGGGATCGGCAGCGCCATCTTCAACGAGGGAGTGCTCGTCCCGAACACCGAGCTCGGGCACATCGAGCTCCACGGGGGGCCCGCGGAGCACTATGCGGCGGGCCGTCTCATCGACAGGAAGGAGCCCGACCTCACGCCGTGGGCGAGACGGGTTGCCGAGTACCTCCAGTATGTCGAGCGGATCTTCTCGCCGGACCTGATCATCTTCGGTGGCGGCATCTCGAAACGTTTCGAGGAGATCGCTCCTCTCCTCGACGTCAGGGCGCCGGTGGTGCCGGCCCAGCTGCGCAACAATGCCGGGATCGTCGGAGCTGCGATGGCGGTCAGCATCGAGGAGGCGAGGCGACGGTGAGCATCGAGGAGGCGAGGCGACGGTGAGCATCGAGCTGATCTCGGCCCGCGACGGCGTCGAGTTGTACGTGAGCTCCTGGGCGGTCGACGCGCCGAAGGCGACGGTGCTCATCGTGCACGGCATCTCGGAGCACGTCGGCCGCTGGGCGCACGTCGCCGAGTTCTTCCAGGGTCGCAACTTCGAGGTGTACGCCTACGACCACCGAGGACACGGGAAGTCGGGGGGCCCTTTGCTCGACGTGCCGAGCTTCGACCTGTTCCTCGACGACCTCGAGGTGATGATCCAGCGGTACCGCAAGCCGCGGGTCCCTCTCGTGGTGTACGCCCACTCGATGGGGGGGCTCATCGGAACCCTATACGCCGAGTCCAACCGACCGCAGCCGGACCTCTACGTCCTGTCTGCCCCCGCGCTGGACGCCGACGTGCCCGCGGTGCTGCGGGCTGCCGCCAAGGTCCTCCCTCACATCGCGCCACGTCTGCGTGTCCCGTCGAACATCGACGGAGGCCATCTCTCCAGGGACCCGGATGTCGGCGTCAGGTATCTCGCCGACCCTCTCGTCTACCTCAAGCCGACGACGAGGCTCGGTGCGGCGCTGCTGGCTGCCGGCGTCAAAGCGCGCAAGAACGTCCAGAGCATCACGAAGCCGGCGCTCGTGATCCACGGCGCAGACGACCGGCTCGTGCCCCCGCGGGCGAGCGCTCCGCTGGCGGCGGTGGCCACCGTCGAGCGGAGGCTCTTCCCGGGACTGCGGCACGAGCTGCACAACGAGCCGGAACAGGATGACGTGCTGCGGTTCGTCGCCTCGTGGGTCGAATCGCGCCTCGCCGGCTGACGCCGCGGCAGCCTCAGGAGGCGGTATAGGCCGGTTCGATGACGTCGCGCAGCAGGCGGCGCCGGTCGCCCCAATCTCCGAAGCCGGCTTCGATCGCCCGCCGGGTGAGGCACCCCAGGTCGGCGAGCGACAGTCCGAAGGCGGTGGAGGCGGCCGCGATCTCGTCGGACAGCATCACGGCGCTCATCAGCCGGTTGTCGGTGTTCAACGTGACGGCGAAGCCGGCGTCGAACAGTGTTCCGAAGGGATGGTGGGCAACATCCTCTGCGATGCCGGTGTGCAGATTGGACGTGATGCACACCTCGAGCGGGATGCGCTGGTCACGCACGCTGGCGGCGAGGGGTCCGATGCGGACCGCCTCTCCGCCGCGCAGCTCGATGTCCTCGACGATGCGGACCCCGTGTCCGATGCGCTGCGCACCGCAGACGGCAAGGGCCCTCCAGATGCTGTTCGGGCCGGCTCCCTCGCCGGCGTGGATCGTCAGCCCGAGGCCGCTCTCTCTGGCGATGCGGCAGGCTGCCTGGAATCCGTCGGCGGGATGAGCCGCCTCGGGCCCGGAGAGGTCGAAGGCGACGACGCCGGCACCGGAGAACCGTGCCGCCGCTCTGGCGACGGCTTCGCTGTCGGTCTCGTTGCGGAGGGCGTCGACGATCACACCGGTCACCATCCCCGTCTCGCCGGCGCCGCGCCGCAACCCTGCCAGCACCGCCTCGATGGCGTCCTCACGCCCCAATCCGCCCTTGGTGTGGAGCGAGGGACCGAATCGGGTCTCTGCGTAGACCACGCCGTCGGCGTGCAGATCGACGACGGCCTCGTAGGCGACTCGCTCCAGGGCGTCCGTCGTCTGCATCACACCGACGGTGTGGGTGAAAGCCGCCAGATAGGCCTCGAGCGACCCCGAGCGGCCCTGGTCGAACCAGTCGGCCAGCTCCCGAGGATCGGTGGTCGGCAAGGCCGTGTACGCGGCGGCGTCGGCAAGCTCGATCACGGTCTGTGGCCGGAGGCCCCCGTCGAGATGGTCGTGGAGCAGTGCCTTGGGGAGACGGCGGATGGTCTCGATCTGCATCAGCGGCGTGAGGTTAGGTCGAACCCGGGAGAGGCCGATCGTCGACCGGCGTGGCGGCGTCGCCCATCCCGGTGCTTCTGTTCTGACCCGGTCGTCGGTACCCTCATCCGCCTGTGAGCGAGACGACAGCCCCTGGACCGAGCGAGGCCGGGCCGGCACCGGGTCTCGCCGAGCACGACGGCATGCCTTCGTGGATGCCGAGGCTGCTCAGGTGGATCGTTGCCATCATCATCGTCCTGTTCATCGCGTACCACCTCACGCGGGCGCTACGCGGCTTCATCGTCCTGGTCCTGATCTCGCTCTTCCTGGCGATCGCCCTCGAGCCGGCCGTGGCCTACCTCTCGAACCGTGGCTGGCGGCGCGGGCTCGCCACCGGTTTCATCTTCCTGGTGGTGACGGTCCTCGGGTCGCTGTTCATCGCTCTCATGGTCCCGCTCATCGTCGACCAGATCAGGAGGCTGATCGACAACCTGCCCGAGTACGCCGACCAGGCGAGCCGCGTCCTGGCCGACCTCGGCCTCGGCATCTCCGCGGACAGAGTCGAGGCGGCGTTCGCTGACATCGACAGGACTCTCCAGGCGTACGCCGGCGACCTGGCGGGCCGCATCTTCGGCGTCGGCACGACCTTGCTGAACACCGTCTTCCAGGGGCTCACGATCCTCTTGTTCACGTTCTACCTGACGGCAGACGCTCCGAGGCTGCGCCGGACGCTGCTGTCCGTGCTCCCGCGCGAGCGCCAGGTCGAGGTGTTGCGGGTGATCGAGATCGCCATCGACAAGACGGGCGGATACTTCTACTCGAGGGCGCTGCTCGCCGCGGTGGCGGCATTCGTGGCTTGGGTGGCCTTCAGGATCGTGGGGATCCCGTTCGCAGTCCCGCTCGCACTGTGGGTCGGACTGCTGTCGCAATTCGTGCCGGTGGTCGGAACCTACCTCGGCGGGGTCCTCCCGATCCTCATCGGCTTCCTCGAGTCGGCAGGCAAGGGGATCGCAGTCGCGGTGTTCATCGCCGTCTACCAGCAGGTCGAGAACTACGTCATCAGCCCGCGCGTCACCGCCAGGACGATGTCGCTGCACCCCGCCATCGCCTTCGGCTCGGCGATCGTCGGGGCGACGCTGATGGGCGCCCCGGGAGCTCTCATGGCCCTTCCGGCGGCGGCGACGATCCAGGCGTTCGTCTCGACGTACCTCGACCGGCACGAGCTCGTCGACTCCGCCCTGCTGAGCGACGCCGAGCAGCCCCGCCAGCGCAAGATGGGTGAGACGGGTGAGGCGACGGAGCGTTCCAGCACCCGGTGACACCTGCGACCGGCCTGCCGATACGATGAGGCAATGCTGCAACCCGGACCGGGCAGGCTTCTCGTCGCGACTCCGCACCTCTATGACCCGAACTTCTATCGCACCGTCGTCTTGCTCCTCGAGCACAATGACGACGGCTCGCTCGGCGTCGTGCTCACCCGCCCGACGGACGAGCCCGCCTCGGTGCACGTGGCGGCGTGGGCGGCGGAGATCTCAGACCCGGACGTGATCTTCTTCGGAGGCCCGGTGCGCAACGAGATCGCCGTCGGCGTGGCCGAGTCGCCTCGCACCCCGCCCCTCGGTTGGCGCCCCGTGCTCGGGTCGATCGGCCTCGTCGATCTCGGCGAGTCACGGGACGTCGTCGGGTCGGTGAGCCGTTTGCGGATCTTCAGCGGCTACGCCGGGTGGGAAGCGGGCCAGCTCGAAGGGGAGCTCGCCGAAGGCGGCTGGTTCGTCCTCGATGCCTCGCCCGACGACGTGTTCACGGTGTATCCCGGTGACCTGTGGCACGACGTCCTGCGCAGGCAGCCGGGGCTCGTGGCGGCGTACGCAACCTTCCCGGTCGACCCGACCCTCAACTGACCGGCGTGGGCGGGGTCCTTGCGGGAACCGCTCGCATCCCTAACCTCGGGCCGGTGACGACCACCGTCCCGAAGCTCCGCAAGGCGATCAAGTCGAAGTCGCCCGGCCTCCACGTCGAGCGAGAGCTGTGGGAGCGAGGGGACGCCGTCGTCGTCGGGGTCGACGAGGTCGGCCGGGGATCGTGGGCGGGGCCCATCAGCGTCGGCGCGGCCGTCGTGCCGCAGGATCGGCGCGTCTACAAGATCCGCGACTCGAAGGTGCTCACCGAACCGGAGCGGGAGGCGCTGTTCGAACGGATCGCCGCTTGGTGCGTCACGTGGGCGGTCGGCCATGCCAGCCACGAGGAGTGCGACGACCTCGGCATGTCGGAGGCGCAGCGCCTGGCGGCTCGCCGCGCCATGGACCAGCTCGGGGTGGCGCCGGACAGGGTTCTCGTCGACGGCAACTGGGACTTCGTCGGCGCCGGCAACTCGATCCGGATCGTCGGCGGCGACGCCACCTCATTGTCGATCTCGGCGGCCTCGATCCTCGCCAAGGTGTGCCGCGATCGGATCATGCGAAGCCAGGACCACCATTACCCCTTCTACCTCTTCGCCGAGAACAAGGGATACCCGGAGCCGCGCCACAAGGCGGCCCTGCAGCACTTCGGGCCGAGCGCCATCCACCGGCGCAGCTGGGTGTTCATGGAGCACCTGCCGTGGACGGGGCTGCCCCGGCTGGTGCGACCGGACGCCCAGGGCACCTTCTTCGACTGACGTGCAGCTCTCGGGCGACGACGAGGCGAAGCTGGCGGGCGAGGCCGGCCCGGGGACGCAACTCGCCATGAAGCTCGTCGTGGCTGCGGCCACCTGGATCGACGCCGGATCGCTTCTCGACATCGAGATGGCACACATCGACGGCTGCCTGTACCACGGGCCGGCCGGCCTCGACTTCGTGACACGCCTGTCACAGCTCGACGCCAGGGTGGCGGTGCCGACGACGCTCAACGTGACCTCACTCGATCTGCTCCACCCCGGCCTCCACCTCGGCGACGAGGAGGAGGCTCGCCGGGCACGCATGCAGATGGAGGCGTACGAGCATCTCGGGTGTCGCCCGACCTGGACCTGCGCCCCGTACCAACTGGCGACACGTCCCGGCTTCGGCCAGCAGATCGCCTGGGGGGAGTCGAACGCCATCGTCTTCGCCAACAGCGTCCTGGGGGCGCGCACGGAGCGGTACGGGGACTTCCTCGACGTGGCGTGCGCCATCACGGGTCGCGCCCCCGCCGGCGGGCTCCACCTCGACGAGCACCGAGTTGCCACGGCCGTCGTCGAGCTCGTCGACGTGGCAGTCGACGACATGCTCTTCCCGGTGCTCGGACACTGGCTGGGGCGGTTTGCAGGCAGCGAGGTCGTCGCAGTCGTGGGAATCGACGCGGCCACCGAGGACCAGCTGAAGGCGCTCGGTGCCGCGGCGGCCTCGTCGGGGGCAGTAGGGCTGTTCCACGTCGTCGGTGTCACTCCGGAAGCGCCGAGCCTCGCAGCCGCCCTCGGCGACGCGCCCCCGAGGCGCCACGTGAGAGTCGGCCGCGACGAGCTACGTCTTGCCAGGGCCGACCTGGCGACCCTCGCCGACGGCCCTCTCGGTGCCGTCAGCGTGGGGACGCCCCATTACTCGACCCGCCAGCTGACCGCCTTCGCCGACGAGCTCGCCGGACGGGAGGTTGCCGTCCCGTGCTACGTATCTGCCGGCCGCGACACGCTTGCTGAGAGCGCACCCGTCACCGCGGCGCTCGAGAGGTCCGGAGTCCAACTCGTGACCGACACGTGCACCTACTTCACGCCGATCATGAGAAAGCCCCGCGGCTGCGTGCTCACCGACTCGGCCAAGTGGGCCTACTACGCGCCCGGGAACCTCGGCGTCGACGTGGCATTCGGCTCGATGGAGGAGTGTGTCGAATCGGCGGTGAGCGGCCGCCTCGAGACTCGACGATGGCCGCCGTGACGGCCGGGGTGGCGGTGGCGGGCGAGGCCGGCGGCGTGTTGATGGTCCTCGACGAGCCACTCAGCTTCTGGGGTGGTGTCGACCCGGCAACGGGCGAGATCATCGACCGGCACCACCCGCAGCACGGGTCGTGCATAACGGGGACCCTGCTCGTGATGCCGGCCGGGAGAGGCTCGAGCTCGTCGAGCTCGGTCCTGGCGGAGGCGCTGCGGTCGGGGACGGGACCGGCGGCGGTCATCTTGCGCGAGCTCGACCCGATACTGGCGGCCGGAGCGCTCGTCGCACGCGAGCTGTACGGGATCGTGTGCCCCGTCGTCGTGACGAGCGCCGACCTGCCGGACGGCAGGGAGGCGACCGTGACCGCGGCCGGTCACGTCGAGGTCAGATGACTCCTCCGTAATCGGTTGCGAACACCGCGAAGCCTCCTCCTGTGTGCCAGAACACCACGTGGTCGTCCCGCCCGAAGCGGCCGGCCTCGATCTCGCTCTTCAGAGCGAACAGCGCCTTGCCCGTGTAGGTCGGGTCGAAGAGGAGCCCGGTGAGCGCGGTCGCCTCGGCCTCGACGGCCAGTTGCTCGGTCGACGCGACCCCGTAGCCTCCGCCGACGTAGCCGTCGACGAAGTCGATGGGGACACCCGGCGTCGCCCCACCCCATCCGGCCGTGGCCGTCGACCAGATGGCGGAGAGGCGCGACCCGAACTCGTCGCCCGAATCGCCGACCGAGACCGCGGTGACGTCCATGTCCAGGCCGAGTCGATCGATCGCCCATGCGATCCCGGCGGTCGTCCCTCCGGAGGAGGCGGCATGCCAGATCGAGATCCTCCTCGCCGGGATCACCGCCGCCTGATCGGCGAGCTCCCGCGTACCCCGAACGAGGCCCCACATCCCCAGGGCGTCCGATGCGCCCTCGGGGATCACCCAGGCGGAACGGCCTGCCGCGGCGTACTCGGCGGCCCGGGCCTCCATGAGCTTGTCCCGAGCCGAGTACTCGTCCGGGGTCACCAAGGTGACCGATGCGCCTGCGAGGCGCATCAGGAGGTGGTTGGCCGTGACCGATCGGGGCGGGGCCGCGGCGCGCAGGTACACGTCACATGCGAGCCCGAGGCGGGCCGCCGCCACGGCCGTCGCCCTGCAGTGGTTCGACTGGACCGCCCCACAGGTCACGACGGTGTCCGCCCCCGAGGCGATCGCCGCCGCAAAGTGGTATTCGAGCTTCCTCACCTTGTTCCCCGACAACCCGAATCCCGTCAGGTCGTCTCGCTTGACCCAGATCGTCGGGCCTCCCCACGCCGCCGACAGGCGATCGGCGCGTTCGAGGGGTGTCGGGAGCGTGGCGAGGTCGATCCGGTCCGGCGTCGTCGGCACGGGGCGATGGTAGAGGGCGGGACTGGCCGAGCGGGCCGGTTGCCACCAAACTGCGAGAGACGAACGGGAGGGCGATGAGCACCGAGAACCGAGCAGTCGATCCGCTCGACTTCCTGAGGATCGACGACCTTCTCAGCGACGAGGAGCGGCTGCTGCGCGACACGGTGCGGCAGTTCGTCACCGATCGCGTGCTCCCGGACATCGCCGAGTGGTTCGAGCACGGTCATGCGCCGACGGAGCTCGCCAAGGAGATGGGCGCCATGGGCCTGCTCGGGATGCACCTCGAGGGCTATGGCTGCGCCGGCACCAACGCCACGAGTTACGGCCTGGCATGCGCCGAGCTCGAAGCCGGCGACTCCGGCGTCAGGAGCTTCGTATCGGTGCAGGGCTCGCTCGCCATGTTCCCGATCTGGGCCTATGGCTCCGAGGAGCAGAAACAGCGATGGCTCCCGCAGATGGCGGCAGGCGACGTCATCGGCTGCTTCGGCCTCACCGAGCCGGATGCCGGGAGCGATCCGGGCTCGATGCGAACCAACGCCAGGCGAGCCGGACCCGACTGGGTCCTCAATGGATCCAAGATGTGGATCACGAACGGGAGCATCGCAGGAGTCGCCATCGTGTGGGCGCACACGGACGACGGCATCAGAGGCTTCATCGTCCCGACGGACTCGAAGGGCTTCTCGGCGAGCGACATCAAGCACAAGCTCTCGCTGCGGGCGTCGGTCACGTCGGAGCTCGTGTTCGACGAGCTTCGGCTCCCGGGGGACGCCGTTCTTCCAGGGGTGTCGGGTCTGCGCGGGCCGCTCTCCTGTCTCGGTGAGGCGCGCTTCGGGATCGTCTTCGGGGCCGTAGGGGCTGCCAGGGCCTGTTATGAGTCTGCCCTGTCGTATGCCAAGCAGCGCCACCAGTTCGGCGTTCCGATCGCCCGGTTCCAGCTCACGCAGCGCAAGCTCGTCGAGATGCTCGTCGCGGTGAATCGCGGCATGCTCCTCGCCATCCACATCGGCCGCATGAAGGACTCGGGGTCCCTCGACCCGACGCACGTGAGCTTCGGGAAGCTCGACAACGTCCGCATGGCGCTCGAAGTGGCCAGGGAGGCGCGCTCGGTGCTGGGCGCCAACGGAATCACCCTCGAGTACCCGGTGGTGCGCCACATGAACAACCTCGAGTCGGTGTACACGTACGAGGGGACGAACGAGATCCACACCCTGATCCTCGGCCAGAAGATCACGGGCGAGAACGCCTTCAGCTAGGCGGCGGGGAGCTCAGCCGAAGGAGTCGCAGCCTGCAGGGGTCGCTGCGGCAGGTAGGGGCCGTGGCGTCCGCCCGGCGGCCGAAAGGCGCTCGTCACAGCTAGCGTCTCCATGGTGTCGATGCCGTTCGAGCTGAGCCAGGAGCACGAGCACCTCCGCAGCGCGGTCAGAGAGTTCGCCGAGTCCGAGATCCGACCCCACGCGGCCGCATGGGACCGGGCGGCCGAGTTGCCGCTCGACATCGTGGCGAGGATGGGGGCACTCGGGCTCTTCGGGATACCATTCGACGAGGAGTATGGAGGCGGAGGCGGTGACTTCACGAGCCTCTGCGTCGCAATCGAAGAGATCGGCCGTGTCGACCAGTCGATCGGCATCACCCTCGAAGCGGCGGTCGGCCTCGGTATCAACCCGATCCACGAGTTCGGGACCGTGGAGCAGAAGAGGCGATGGCTTCCCGACCTGATGACCGGCGAGGCCCTTGCGGCCTTCGGCCTCACAGAGCCGGACGCCGGCTCGGACGCCGGGGCGACCAGGACACGCGCCGAGCTCGACGGGGACGAGTGGGTGATCAACGGCGCGAAGGCATTCATCACCAACTCGGGGACGGCGATCACGTCGCTCGTAACGGTGACCGCCCGAACCGGCCCCGACGAGGTCTCCACGATCGTGGTCCCCGCCGGGACCCCCGGCATGGTCGTCGAGCCGGCGTACGAGAAGCTCGGTTGGCATGCGTCCGACACCCACGGACTCCTCTTCGAGGACTGCCGGGTTCCCGCCGGCAACCTCCTCGGTGAACGGGGCAGGGGCTTCAGCCAGTTCTTGGCGACACTCGACGATGGCCGGATAGCGATCGCGGCACTGGCGGTCGGCCTCGCCCAAGCCTGCCTCGAGCACAGCGTCGAGTACGCCAAGACCCGGCAGGCCTTCGGCGGGCCGATCGGGCGTCACCAGGGCGTCGCCTTCCAGTGCGCCGACCTCCAAGTCATGGTCGATGCAGCCCGGTTGCTCACGTATCGGGCGGCTGCCCTCAAGGACGCTGCCCGCCCGATACGACAGGCGGCTGCAGTCGCCAAGCTGCATGCGACCGAGTCGGCTGTGACCGCCGCCAGGGTCGCCACCCAGATCTACGGGGGCTTCGGCTTCATGGAGGACTCGCCCGTCGCTCGTCTCTACCGCGACGCCAAGGTGCTCGAGATCGGCGAGGGCACGTCCGAGATCCAGCGGCTCGTGATCAGCCGGGGGCTGGGTCTCCCCGTCGAGTGATCAGCCGGCGTCCGCAGCGGAAGGTTTGAAGAAGGCGGCCAACTGGACGGCAGAGAGCGCTGCTCCGGCGATTGCGACCACGATGCCGACCCAGCCGTCGAGGTCGTCGGCGATGCCGATGGCGTGGTCGAGCGATAGGCGACCAGGACCGACTGCAGCCAGAGCGAGGGCCGCCGCCGCAAGGGTCGCCACGTACTCCCAACCCTCGTCGGGACGAGCCGTCACCCAGAAGCCCGCCTTGTGATGCACCGTGGCGTATGCGACGACGGCGATGGCGACGACGGCGGCACTTGCCGGTGAGGTGAGGAGGCCGACGACCAGCAGGGCGCCTGCCCCGATCTCCGACGCGGTCATCGCGAGCCATTGGAGCGGTGCCTGGCGGTATCCGATCGACGCCAGCCAATTCGTGGTTCGCTCCCGGCCCCGAAGGTGTTTCACACCGTGGGCGAGCATGACCGTCCCGAGCCACACCCGGAGCACGAGCATCGCGACGTCGATCTCAGGCATCTCTCTCCTCCGGCCTCGCAGGCTACACGCCGAGACCGAGCCCGCCACTCGACGGTACGCTCGCGCCACACGGAGGAGCAGGAGGAACGGTGCCGTTGCCGCCCATCGTCGGTCGCGTCAATCGAGTGGCGGCGAACCGGGTGGCGGGTCTCGTTGCCGACCGGGTTGCCCCGCTGGCCATCGTCGTGCACACCGGTCGCACGTCGGGGACCACATACAAGACGCCCCTCATGGCGTTCCCGTACGGCGACGGTCGATGGGTCATCGCCCTCACCTACGGCTCGCACACCGACTGGCTGGAGAACGTGCTGGTGGCCGGGCGATGCGACCTCGTGAGGCGCAAGCGTCTCCTCCATCTCGTGCAGCCGAGGGTCACGGCGATCGACGAGATGCTCGAGGCGATCCCGGCGCCTGTTCGACCCATCCTCAAGGCACTGCGCGTCGACGAGGTGCTCGTCCTCTCCGAAGAGGAGTGAGCTCGGCCGGCCAGGCAGCGAACCGATCAGAGAGGGACGGCATGCCCGCGGAGACCGTGTCGCCAGAGCGGCTCACCGAACTGGCCGCCGCGATGGTGGCGATTCCGAGCGTCAACCCGTTCGGCGGCTCCGAGGGCGGCGCCGAGGCGGACCTGGCGGCGTTCGTCGCAGGGCGCCTCGCCGACATCGGCGCCGTCGTGGACGTCCGCGAAGTCGCATCCGGGCGTCAGAACGTCTACGCCAGGTTGGCGGGGGACGGCCAAGGCAAGACCCTGATGTTCGCCGGCCACCTCGACACCGTCGGTGTCGAGGGATACGCCGACCCGTTCTCACCTCGCCTCTCCGGCGGGAAGCTGTTCGGCAGGGGAGCGTGCGACATGAAGGGCGGTCTGGCGGCCATCATCGAGGCGGCGACGGTGCTGGCGGCAGCCGGCGCGCCGCGGGGCGGTGAGGTGATCGTGGCGGCCCTGTGCGACGAGGAGTTCGCCATGCTCGGCTCACGCGCCGTCGGGAGGGAAGGCCCGCACGCCGACATGGCGATCGTTGCGGAGCCGACCGGGTTGATCGTGTGCCCGGCTCACAAGGGCCAGCTCGGCGTCGTGATCCGAACCCTCGGGCGATCGGCGCACTCCAGCATGCCCGAGCTGGGGGAGAACGCCATCGACAGCATGGCCCGAGTCCTCGAGAGGCTCCGCTCGTACGACGCCGTTCTCCGAGCGGCGCCGCCGCACCCGCTGTGCGGCCGGGCTCGATTCAACGTCGGCGTGATCGCCGGAGGGACGGTGGCGTCGATCGTGCCCGCGTCGTGCCAGGTCGAGGTCGATAGGCGAACGCTGCCGGGCGAGACGTACCACGGGGTCACCGCTGAGATCGAGGCCCACCTGGCGTCGCTCCGAGAGGAGGGGGTCCGCTTCGAGGTCGAGGGCCCGACGTGGGACATACCGCCCCTGGACGTGTCGGTCGACTCCACGGTCGTCCGGCTGGCCGGCGCGGCGCACGAGGCAGCGACAGGCTCCGTGGCCCGGATCGACGCCTTCCCTGCGGCGACGGATGCTCCCAACTTGGGATGCCCGGCCGTCGTGTACGGCCCGGGTGACTTGGCCGTCGCCCACTCGGCGGACGAGTGGGTCGAAGTCGAGGAGCTGGCGACGGCCGCTCGGACATACGTCGAGGCGGCGCTCCACCTGGGCGACTGAGCGCGGCCGACGCGGCACATGGAAACCCGAGGTAGACGGCTCGAACCGGATTGGCCGCGACACCTCGGTCACCTACGCTGCACGAATGCAATTCGGCGCATTCGTTCCACAAGGCTGGCGGCTCGACCTGGTCGGCATCGATCGCTCACAGCACTGGCCGACCATGACGGCGGTCGCCCAGACCATCGAGGGGGCGGGTTACGACTCGCTGTGGGTCTTCGACCACTTCCACACCGTCCCGGTGCCCACCCAGGAAGCGACGTACGAGGCGTGGACGCTCATGGCCGCCCTGGCGACCGTGACGACCACCGTGCGCCTCGGCCAGATGTGCACCTGCAACTCGTACCGCAGCCCCGCCTATCTCGCCAAGGTGGCAGCCTCGATCGACGTGATCTCCAACGGCCGCCTCGAGATGGGCATCGGGGCCGGCTGGTACGAGCACGAGTACGACGGCTATGGATACGAGTTCGCCAAGCCGTCGGTGCGCATCGGACAGCTCGGCGAGGGCGTCGAGATCATGAAGCGCATGTGGACGGAGGAGGTCGTCGACTTCGCCGGGGAGCACTACCAGCTGCGCGGGGGGATCTGCCAGCCGAAGCCGGTCCAGGAGCCCCACATACCGATATGGGTGGCCGGCGGCGGGGAGCAGCTCACGCTCCGGGTCGCAGCTCGCCACGCCGCATACACGAACTTCGGGCAGACGCTCGACGAGTTCGTGGCCAAGAGCGAGATCCTGCGAGCTCATTGCGACGCCGTGGGGAGGGAGTACGAGACGATCACTCGCACCTCGAACTTCACGATCATCTGCGCGGAGACCGAGGCGGACGTGGCGGAGAGGGTCGGTTGGATGCGCGATCACTACCGGCCATTCCTCAGCGACGAGCGGCTCGAATCTGCGATGCGGATGTACGCCGGGACAACCGGCACCCCGGATCAGCTCGTCGAGCAGCTTCTTCCGTGGAAGAGAGCCGGTGCCGAGTACCTGATCGTCAACTTCCCCGAGGCCGCATACGACACCGGAGGGCTCGAGCTCTTCGCCAGCCAGGTTGCACCCGCGCTGGCCTGAGATCGGCGGGGTGAGGTCGGCGGCGTGAGGTCGGCACGGTGTCGGCTGCCTGTGACTAGCGCCGATGGAACGGTCGAGAATCGGCCTGTCACGAGGCCCGGATCGGACCGATACTCACCGCTGGTAGGTAGGCGAATTCGGAAAGATGGTCATGTCACCCTCGACAACGCGCGTCTCTGCAAGGCCACGGGGCAACCTCATGGCGGTCGGCCTCGTAATGGCCGCTCTGGCGGCCGGTTACCTCTACTCGACTCTCGGCGCCGTCGCCGCCGGAGCATCCTGGTCGCGCGCCGTGCTCTTCCTCCTCGGCGCCTCCTGGTCCTGACCCGGGTCCTCATCACAGCCCGGCTGATCGCCGCCGGGAGCTCCCTCACCCTTGGCGATGAGATAGCCGCGTGCTCGCTCGCTCAGTGAATATCTCGACACCAGCTCCCAGAAGGCGGTGTCGTGACGCGGTTCGACGAGGTGAGCGAGCTCGTGGACGATGACGTAGTCGACGACCCACGCCGGGAACGCCGCAACTGAGCTGGCGAGCCTGATGGCGCCGGTGCGGGGCGTGCACGAGCCCCACAGCGTCTTCTGCCGGTCCGACCATCGGATGCTCCTCGGCATCGGAAGCCCGAGCCGGCGGCTCAGCGCCGCGGCTCGCTTGGCGATGTCGGGGGGGCTCGCCGGACCCTGCCGCTCGAGCCGCCTCCGCATCACGTCGATCCAGTGCGACTCCTCGGCCGCCGTCATGGAGGCAGGGATCGCGAGGTGCATGACACCATCGATCATGCGCGCCTCGACCGTCTTGCGCCGTCTCGGGCTGCGGGTGACTTCGACATCCATGGAGTGACAAGCTACCGCGGCCGAGTGACGATTCGGCACACCCCCCGCGACCGGGGCGGGGGCGGTGGGCGATTAGCGTGCGGCCGGCGTGGCGATGAGGAGGCAACGGCTTGGTCGAGCTGGGTAGGCCGGTGCGGATCGTGGCCTTCGCAGGCAGCACGCGGTCAGGATCGTTCAACCAGCTCCTCGTCGACCAGGCCTGCGTCATCGCAGAGGAGCTCGGGGCGGAGACGGACTCCCTGCTGCTCAAGGACTTCCCGATGCCGATCTACAACGCCGATTTCGAACGTGAGGCGGGCGTGCCGGAAACGACCCGCAGGTTCGTGGCCAGGGTGGAGGCGGCCGACTCGGTTCTCATCGCCTCTCCCGAGTACAACGGAGGCTATACGCCGCTGTTCAAGAACACTCTCGACTGGGCGACGAGGATCGACAAGCTCCTGTTCCTGCCTCGCAGGGTCGGGATCTCGACGACGACGCCCGGCGTCAAGGGCGGGGTTCTCGGCCTGGCACAGATGGAGGCGGTTTTCAGGAACATCTACGTCACCGTGCACGAGCCGAGCCTCAGCATCCCCCATGCGCGCCGGGTGTTCGTCGACGGCGCATTGGCCGACGAGGAAGCCCGCTCGGTCCTCGAGGAATGGGTGAAGGGGTTCGTGGCGGCGAGCGAAGCTCAAGCGCTCGACCCGCCGCAGCCGCAGTTCTGACGGGAGGCGGCCGTCACCACGCTCCACCGCCACCGCCACCGCCTCCACCGCCCCCTCCACCCGAGAAGCCGCCTCCACCTCCACTCGACGAGGGCGGTGCGAAGGCGCCGCGGAGCGAGGACTCGATGCCCGTGAAGGCGTCGAACGAATGCCCGCCGCTGTATCCCTGATTCCCGTACCAGTAGACGTTCGAGCTCGTCTCGAGCTCGGGAGGGGCGAGCAATCGGGCGGCTTCGAGCACGTCCTCGGCCACTCCGACGGCGATGCCGTAGACCAGATACTCCTCCCACAGCCCGAGCGACAGAGCAGGCGCTTCCTCGAGTCGGCTGAAGTCGCGCAGGTAGTCCCTGAAGGCCTGCCAGCGGGCGTTCACCAGGGCACCGTGCCTGGAGCGTCGCACCCAGACCTTCGTCATGGCCCTCGAGATGGCTGCCACCAGCCCGGTCACGACCACGAAGGCGACGAGGCCGACCTTGAGCGCCCCTTCCGAGAGAGGCGAGAGGGCTCCGCCGATGATGGGGATGACCACCAGCCAGCCGAAGACGGCGATGACAGCGGCGCCGATCACCATCTTCATCGGGTATGTCACCCCGGAGCGGTCGATCAGCTCCCGGGAGACGAGGTCGTTCCTCACGGACTGCGTGAAGCTCTTGAAGTCGGCGGCGCTGCTCGACGGCGTCTCGCGCAAGGAATGCCGGAACTCGGTCAACGCCACCGGCCCTTCATCGAGGACGCGGCGCATCACTCGCATGACAGCCGATTCGTGGGGCGCCAGGTCGTGGGCACCTTCGACGAGTGAGATCTCGAGGTCCGAGATCGACTCTGTCCGCAGGCCGAGCCAGGTCTTCTTCTCGACGGTGACCGGAACCGCCGTGAGGACGTCCCTGCGTATCAAGTCGAACATGGTTGCGGTGAAGCCCCGTTCGTCGGTCTCGCCTTGGCCGGAGAGACCTGCGACGACGGCGGGCGAGTCGTCGGTCGGAGGGCTCTGCTCGTACTCCCTGTCGTAGTCGACCCGAGGCTCCCTGCCGTACCGCACGTAGCCCCAGAGCAGCGCCAGGGGGATGAGGGCGAACAGCGCCGCCAAGCCGATGAGGACGCCGGCGATGCTGCGGCGCCCTCGCTCCTCCTGGGCGACGAGGGCGGCTTCCTCCTCGAGGATGATGGGGGCGCCTTCTCCGTCACGCACGGTCGCTCCGGTCGTCGACGTCAGCACCGATCGTGGGAGCAACACGCGCAGCTCGACGAACTGATGATCCGACACGAATGAAGCCTCGAGGGACGGCGTCACGTCGTCTGCGCCGAGCGACACGGTGCCGTCGATGCCTCCCGGATGCCCCCAGATGAGCACTTCCCCCGGTTGGGCTTCGCCCGGGTAGCGGAGCCTGGCTTCGATGTGGGAGAGGCTGACGGACCAGTGGTCTCCCCACACCTGGAAGTTGACGTCCACCACGTCGTCGTACGCTATGGCGAGTCCCTCGAAGTCGTAGTCGATGGTGAAGGCGCGCGACTCGCTATCCGCCCTGTAGTGCCATACGACCCGCACTTCGGAGCCGAGGTCCTGGACGCCATACCTGCCGGCGGCGTCGCTCGAGCCGAGCTCGGTGCTGCCGCCCGGCGCGTACTCGCTCCCGGCCTCGGACACGACGAGATTCGTCACGGTCTCGCCGGACCGGATCGGGATGTCCCGATATGCCCCCTGAAAGGTTCCGCTGAAGGAGAACGTGAGCACCTCGGTGACGTGGAGGCTCCCGTCCTCCCGGAGGGTGATGTCGATCGAAGCGTCCGAGATGTGGTACGAGCCCTGAGCGACGGCGGCCACAGGCGTCGCCGCGACGACGAACGCCGCCGTGAAGAGCAGTGCGGCGAGTCGCCTCAGAACTCGACCCTCGGTGCGCTGCGGGCGTCTTCCTCGACCTCGAAGTAGGGTCTCGTGGCGAATCCCGTCATCCCGGCGACGATGTTCGACGGGACCGTCTGCACCGTGTTGTTGTACGTGAGCGTCGAGTCGTTGTAGATCTGGCGGGACACGGCGATCCGGTTCTCGGTGTCGGCGAGCTCCGCCTGGAGTTGCTGGAAGTTCGTGTTGGCGCGCAGCTCCGGGTACGCCTCGGCCAGGGCGAAGAGCTGGCGCAGCGCCGCGGTCAGCATGTTCTCCGCCTGCGCCTGCTCCTGGACGGTGGCAGCCGCTTGCGCCGCGTTCCTGGCGTTCACCACCGCCTCGAATGTCTCTCGTTCGTGGCCGGCGTATCCCTTGACCGTCTCGACCAGGTTCGGGACGAGGTCGTAACGCCGCTTCAGCTGCACGTCGACCTGGGCCCACGAGTTGTCGACTCTGTTGCGGAGGCGCACGAGTCGGTTGTAGATGACGATGCCGCCGATGACGAGCAGCGCCGCCACGATGGCGATGACGATGAGGGCGATCTTCATGCGGTCACATTATCGACAACTGCCGGCGACGTCTCGAATGCGGTCACTGCACGGTCGTGCACCGCCGGTCGCGGCGCCCAGGCGAGTCACCGGCCCCGCTCGTAGCGCACGACGCCTCCGACGAGGGTGAGATCGACGGCGACGTCCCATGTCCCGGGCTGCTCGAAGGGGTCGTGGTCGAGGACCACGAGATCGGCGACCTTCCCGACGGCGAGCGTCCCGCGATCGGCGTCGAGGTGGTTCACGTACGCCGAGCCGGCGGTGAACGCCGTCATCGCAGTCGACAGGTCGATCGACTCCTCGGTGAGCAAAGGATCGCCTCCCGGGAGGCTGCGGTGCACGGCGACGTGGACCTGCTTCATGACGTTTGCCGTCGTGACTCCCCAGTCGCTACCCATCGCCAGGCGGGCGCCGGAGCGGTGGAGCGACCCGAAGGGGTATTGGTGGCGCCCGCGCCCTTCCCCGATGTGAGGGATCGTGAGCACCGTCATCGCCTCTTCCATGCACGCCCACAGCGGTTGTGCGTTCGGGATGAGTCCCACCGCGGCGAACCGGGGGATGTCCGATGGATCGACGACCTGGATGTGGGCGGCAGTGTGGCGCAGGTCGCGGTCGCCGTTCGCAAGTCGGGCTGCGGCGGTGGCATCGAGAGCGCTGCGCACGGCCCCGTCGCCTATGGCGTGGAAGTGGCACTGGAAGCCGAGCGCGTCGAGGGACCGGACGTGGTCTGCGAGTGCCGCAGGATCGATGAAGTCGAGCCCCGCTGCCGCCGTCCGTCGTCCCGATTCGTCGATGTACGGCTCGAGCATGGAGGCGGTGTAGTTCTCGATGACGCCGTCGAGCATGAGCTTGACGGCCTCGGGGTGGTAGTTGCCCAACCCCTGCGAGCGGCGCTCCACGAGCGCCTCAGTCTGTTCGACGCCGCCATCCGGATCCCACCGCAGGGCTCCCCGCACCTGGGCGTGCAACTCGCCGCGTCCTGCCAGCGCCAGGTAGGCGTCGTGGAAACCCGGCTCGACGGAGGCGTCCTGCCATGCGGTCACGCCGAGCGAGAGGAGGTATCGCTGTCCCTCGAGGATGCCCGCCTCCCGCTCGTCCGGCGTGTCCTCGGGTATGACCGCTCGGACGAGGTGCATCGCCGCCTCGTGGAGGGTCCCCTGAGGCCGTCCGTCCGCGAGGCGCTCGATCCTGCCGCCTCTGGGATCGGGCGTGTTCACGCCGATACCGGCCAGTCGGAGCGCCTCCGAGCTGGCCCATGCGCTGTGGCCGTCCCGCACTTCGAGGAACGCCGGCCTGTCACCGACGATGCTGTCGAGCTCTTGCGCGCTCGGACAACCGCGCCGGTAGTGGGTGTACGTCCATCCGGCGCCTCTGATCCAATCCCCGGGTGGCCGCGTGGCGGCGTAGCCCGCGATCGCGGCGGCGACCTCCTCGGCGCTCTCGCACTCGTCGAGGCTGCACCGCATGCTGTCGAGGCCGCTGCTGCCTGGATGGACGTGTGCGTCCTGAAATCCAGGAAGCAGCATGCGACCTTCGAGATCCACGATGTCGGCGCCGGCGCCGACATCGGCGAGCACGTCGGCCGGGGGACCAATGGTGACGATGCGGCCGCCTCTCGCCCCCACGGCAAGCCCGGTGCGACGGCCTCCTTCGACGAAGATCGGCCCATTGACGAAGGCGAGCGGGGTCACTTGTCTCAGAAGACCTCGACGA
The DNA here is from genome assembly GCA_036396535.1 of Acidimicrobiia bacterium. Taxonomy (NCBI): domain Bacteria; kingdom Bacillati; phylum Actinomycetota; class Acidimicrobiia; species Acidimicrobiia bacterium. The sequence goes on from DASWKR010000025.1 coordinate 32,586, forward strand.
GCCCGGCGGCGCCCATACCTCCGCCCACGCACATGGTCACCACGCCGTACCGGATGCCGCGGCGGCGTCCTTCGAGCAGTACGTGACCGACCATCCTGGCTCCGCTCATGCCGTACGGATGGCCGATCGAGATCGCTCCGCCGTCGACGTTGAAGATGCCCTGGTCGATCCCGAGCACGTCTCGGCAGTAGACGGTCTGCACGGCGAATGCCTCGTTGAGCTCCCACAACTCGATGTCGTCGATCGTCAGCCCGGAGCGATCGAGGAGCTTCGGAACGGCGTGAACCGGTCCGATCCCCATCTCGTCGGGGTCGACGCCGGCGACGGCGACTCGCCGAAGGGCGCCGAGCGGTTCGATACCCGATCGCTCCGCATGCCGGGCATCCATCACGACCAGGGCCGCCGCGCCATCCGAGAGCTGGCTGGCGTTGCCGGCGGTGACGTTCCCTCCGTCTCCTCGCACGGCGGCCAGGCCGGCGAGTCCCTCCAGCGTCGTTCCTGGTCGGGCGCCTTCGTCCCTGTCGATCGTCGTCTTTTCGTGCTCGACGGCTCCCGTCTCGCGGTCGACCACGGCCCGCCTCGTCGCCACCGGCACGATCTCGTCGGCGAACCGGGCGCCGGCTTGGGCCGCGGCGGTGCGCTGCTGCGACGACAGGGCGTACTCGTCGCAGCGTTCCCTGTCGATGCCGTACCGAACTGCCACGACCTCCGCCGTGTCGATCATCGGCATGTACATGTTCGGCTCGATGTCGAGGACCGCCGGGTCGGCGGCGCGGTAGAGGTTCATGTGCTCGTTCTGCACGAGGCTGATCGATTCGACCCCGCCGGCGACGACCACGGACGCTCCGTCGACCTCGACCTGCTTGGAGGCGGCGGAGACCGCCATCAAACCGGACGAGCACTGCCTGTCGATGGTCATCCCCGACACGGAGGTCGGTAGGCCGGCCCTGATTGCCGCCACCCTGGCCACGTTGATCCCTTGGGTGCCCTGCTGCATCGCGCAGCCGAGGATCACGTCCTCGACGAGGGCAGGCTCGACGCCGGAGCGAGCGACGGCGGCTTCGATGGCGGCCGCGGCGAGGGAAGGTGCCTCCGTGTCGTTGAAGGCGCCTCGGTAGGCCCTGCCGATCGCGGTGCGGGCCGTCGAGACGATGACCGCCTCGTTCATGGCAAGGCGCCGGATCCAGGCATCGCGGCAGCCTACCCGTGGCCGGATGGGTCGGCGTTTCGTGGCAATTGATGCCAACCGGCCGTTTCTACCGCTCGTCGGCGGAGACGCCAATGCGGGGATAGCGGGCGCCGGGATCGGCAATGTGGTGACCATCGCAGGGGACGGGGTGGTGTTGCGCGACCTCGTAATATCGGGAGGCGTCGAGGGACCTGCCAACGGCGCCGGCTCAGACTCCGCTCGATGAGTGCAGTCGGCGCGCCTGTCCCACCCAGTCGTATCGGTCGAGCATGTGGCCGAAGCGTCCGAGCCTTGACTTCAGCTCGGCTGTGGCGTGTTCGTCGAGTGACGCCAGGTCGGCCAACCGGGCGACGCCGAGGGCGTTGAGTCGCTTCGCCATGGCGGCCCCGATGCCGTCGATGGCGCACAGCTCGCTCGGTGCAGCAGTCGGACCGCCCGACGGCTGCCATGGGTCGCGGAGTCGATTGCCCGCTCCGTTCGACGGTCGGTCCGATCCGATCCACGGATCTGAGAGGCGCATCTGGTCGTGCCGTCTCTCACGGTCCATGCCGGGTGCCGTCACCACCGGGCGGAGGTCGACGACGAACGCCGCAGCCCCGGTCTCAGGCTCGTCCTCGACGTTCGTGTCACCGTGGTGCCGCCGATCGTTGCGCTCTCTGACGAGGGCCACGAACCCGGCGGTGGTGAGGGCGATGAGAAGGAGGCCGGCGATGACGAGCAATGCCATCGGGGTCTCCGCCTGCGGACCGCCGGTGTCGGCCGCCGTCGCGAACAGGATCGGCGGTGCGATCGTCAGCGCCGCGATGGTTGGGGGACGTACCATCTGGGATTCCTCGGCGGGGGTGGGCTGATTGTAGTCGTCGCCGGCGGTCTCGATCGAATGCCTGCCGTGGCCGCATGACCACGGCGGGTGGCTACGGGGGGTCGGGGACGACCGCCCGCCGTCCTACTTGGCCAGATCTCCGATGATCTGCTGGGAGGCGAGCTTCCCAGGAGCACCCATGACGCACCCGCCGGGGTGCGTTCCCGAGCCGCATTGGTAGTAGCCGTCGATCGGCGTCCGGTACTGGTTCCAGCCCGGGGCGGGCCGGAAGAGGAACATCTGGGGGGCGAGGAACTCGCCGGCGAAGATGTTGCCTTCGGTGAGCCCGACGACGCGTTCGATGTCCAGAGGCGTCACGATCTCACGGTGGAGCACCAGGTCGCCGAACCCGGGGAAGAACGACTCCAGGGTGGCCTGCACCGTGTCGCCGAACTGCTCCCTCTCGGTGTCCCAGTCACCGTCCTTCAACTCGTATGGGGCGTACTGGATGAAGCACGACATGACGTGCTTGCCCGGGGGGGCCATGTCGGGGTCGATCGTCGACTGGATGCACATGTCGATGTACGGCTTGGAGCTGTACCGCCCGTACTTGGCGTCGTCGTACGCCCGCTCGAGGTAGTCGATGGACGGACCGATGTTCACGAACCCGCGGAACTGGTCGCCTCGGTCGCCCAGCGCCGGGTACCTCGGCAGGCCGTCGAGCGCGAAGTTGACCTTCGCCGACGTGCCCTGGAACTTCATGCGCTTGATGTTCTCGACGAGGTCCGCCGGGAGCTCGCGGGGATCGGCGAGCTGCAGGAACGTGCGCCTCGGGTCGACGGCGCTGACGACGATCTTGGCGGTGAGCTCGGTCCCGTTCTCGAGGGCGACGCCGGTCACCTTTCCGTTCTTCGTGACGATGTTCGCTACGGGAGACTCGAGGGCGATCTCCACGCCGAACGCCTCGGCGGCTCGTGCGAGCACCTGGGTGAAGCCGCCGTTGCCGCCCTTGTGGAAGGCCCACGCCCCGAACACGGAGTCGTGCTCGCCCATCGTGTGGTAGAGCATCACGAGCCCGGATCCCTGCGAGCGCGGCCCGACCTTCGTCCCGATGATGCCGGACGACGCGATCCAGGCCTTGAGGATGTCGGCTTCGAAGTAGTCGTCGAGGAAGTCGGATGCGCTCCCCGTGAGGAGCCTGACCAGGTTGTGGAGCACCCGCGGCTCGAGGCTCCGCATGTGATCGGCGAGAGCGGCCATTCGGGCGAGCTCCTCCGGCTCCTTGCTGAAGACGTTCGGCGGCACCATGTCGAGGAGCGGCTTGACCGCTTGGCACACCTGTGAGACGTCGTGCTCGAAGTCGTCCATCGCATCGGCGTCGGCCTGGGAGTGGCGGGCGATCTCACGCCGGTTCTCTCCGTGATCCTGTCCGAGGAGGAGGTAGTCACCGTTCTCCATCGGGGCGAAGGTCGTCGGCATCAGCAACGGCATGAAGCCGAACCTCGTCAGCTCCAGCTCGTGGATGATGTCGGGTCGGAGAAGGCTCAGGGCGTAGGAGAACGTCGTGAACTTGAAGCCGGGATGCAGCTCCTCCGTGATGGCGGCCCCGCCGACGAGGTGTCGCCGCTCGAGGATCAACGTCTTGAGCCCGGCTTTTGCCAGGTAGGCCGCGTTCACGAGGCCGTTGTGGCCGCCGCCGATGACGATGGCGTCGTATTTGGTCTTCTGTGGCATCAGGCGGTCTTTCTCTCCGGGTTGAAGAAGGGCATCCGGGTCACGGTCGCCGGGATCAGCTCGTACTCGTGGTTCACCGTGTACTCGAGGCGAACGACGGAGCCCTGCTCCGCCAGGGCGGGCCTCACCCTGGCGATGGCGATGTGGCGTTGCAGGATCGGCGAGTAGACGAAGCTCGTCGAGTATCCGACCCGCTTGTCGTGCTCGTCGTAGAGCATCATCTGCTCCTGGATCGGGGTGTGATCCTTCGGCGGGATCAGCCCGGCGGCGAAGTGGACCTCGTTCCAAGCCCGCCAGTCGATCTCCAGGCCCACCAGCCGCCAGCGGGACGTTCCCTCTCCCGCCTCCCCGGCGATGGCGCGGCGGCCGATGAATGCCCTGTCGTCCGTTTCGAGGTCACGGAACATCCACCCGTAGCCGAGCTCCAGTGGTGTCGAGCGCTGCGCCGCCGTCCAGGCGTGCCGGCTCGACTCGTAGTCGACGCCGATGAGGATGAGGCCGGCCTCGATTCGGCTGACGATGAGAGCGATCTGACCGAACGGGATGAGGTTGTGGGGACGTCCCGCCTCCATGACGGCGTCCCACACGTCGAGCGCCTCCTGGCGAGGGATCCAGATCTCGTAGCCGAGGTCTCCGGTGTACCCGGTGCGCGAGACGACGACGGAGGAGTCTCCGACCTTGGCCGGAATGACGTGGAAGTAGCCGAGGCCCTCGATCTCCGGGGCGAGCGAGGCGAGGATCTGCTTGGCGCGGGGCCCCTGGAGGGCGAGGGCGCCGTGCTCGTCCGACACGTCTTCGATCTCGACCTGCTCGTAGCCGACCAGGCCACGAAAGTAGGCGAGATTCGGCTCGGCCGAGGTGAGGAGGTATTCGGTGTCGCTGTACCTGAACACGACGCCGTCCTCGATGACGGCGCCGCCGTCGTCGCACCACATCGTGTACTGGGCCCTCCCTGGTCGACACCGCGTGACGTCCCTGGCGAGGACCCCCGAGAGGTATGCCTCGGCGTCGCGCCCCGTGATCCTGTACTTGTACAGCGGAGACGTGTCGAAGAGCCCGGCGGCGTTGCGCACCGCGAAGTACTCGAACTTCTCCGACATCTGGTACTTCTCGGCGACCAGGTGCCCTGCCCAATGGCTGTACAGGCCCGTCTCGTTGAGCTCCTCGACGCGCTCGTGGAACGGGGTCCGAGCGATCACGATCGTTCTCCTTCTTCGGACGACTTGACGATATCGGGGCCGGCGTCGTCGCGGGCGATGACGAGTGCATCGACGGCGACTGCGCCCTCCGTGCCGACGATGATCGGGTTGATGTCGAGTCCTGCCAGCCGGTCCCCGATGGCGGCGGCCAACGCGGAAACGGATGCGATCACCGAAGCGGCCTCGGCGACGGCCGCGGCAGGGCGACTGCGATGACCGTCGAGCAGCCTGGCGACGCGGAGGCGCCGCAGGAGCCGCTCGGCTGCGTCTGCGTCGATCGGCGGAAGGGCGGCGTACCTGTCCTCGAGCACTTCGACGAGGGTGCCACCGGCGGCGACCACGACGACGGGCCCGAACTGTGGGTCGGCGAGCACGCCCACCGCGATCTCGACTCCGTCAGGCGCCATCGCTTGCACGAGGACCTCGGGACCGAGGGCTGCGAGGCGATCGTACGCTGCCGCGACACCGTCTTGGTCGGCCAGGCCGAGCACGACGCCTCCGACGTCGGACTTGTGCGCCACGCTCGCCGCCGTCTTGAGAACGACGGGATAGCCGATCGACCCGGCAGCCTCGACGGCGGCGTCCCTGCCGGCGCAGGCCACCGTCGCCACGACGGGAATCCCGAAGTCGGCGAGCAACTCGAGGCCCTCCGTCGCCTCGAGGACGCCGCCTCGCTCCAGTCGGCTCGCCCATCGGGCGGCGGCGGGAGCGGCAACGGTCGACGGCTCCCGGCCGGGGCGCCGGTCACGATGGTCGAGGAGATGCCTCACCGCCAAGAGTCCCGTGCGAGAGCCGAGCACAGGGATGCCGGCGCCGCGCAGGCGGCCTGCTTGGCCCGGGTCGACGGCTGCGGCGAGACTGGCGAGGACCGTGACCGGCTTCGTCGTCTTCTCGGACGTGCGCGTCAGGACTCCCACGTACGAGGCGGCTTCGTCCTCCTCAGGCGTGAGGTCGACGACGTACGCCAGGACACCGACGTTCTGATCGTCGGCAAGAGCGAGGAAGCTCGACTCGAAGACGTCGTTGGCCCCCCGGCCGGTCCCCCAAGCGTCGACGGGGTTCTCGGGCTCGAGCCCTTCGTCGAGGACGGCCACCAGGCGCGCCGCGGTGTCGGCGGCGACGGAGGGCAGTGGGACGCCGAGCTCGTCCGCCGTGTCGATGAGGAGGGTGCGCTCACCACCGGAGTCGTTGATGGCGCCGAGCCCGCCCGGTGCGGCGCGCCGTCCCGCGGCGAAGAGCTCGAGCGTGTCGACGAGCTCCTCCGGTGAGTCGGTCGTGTGGACCCCGTGGCTCTCGAGGAAAGCGGAACACGCCTCGTGATCGCCGGCGATGGCGGCGGTGTGGGTGGCGACCGCGGCTCGCCCCCGCTCGGTTCTCCCGAGCTTGAGAGCAACGACCGGAATGTCTCTGGAGGCCGCTCGTTCGAGGGCGGCGGCGAGCGCCGCCGGCCTGCGCACCGTCTCGAGGAAGAGGCCGACCACCTTGGTCGATGCCCGATCGACTGCGTAGTCGAGGTATTCGTCCATCGTGGTCGCCAGCTCGTTGCCGGTCGAGACGACCAGGTCGTAGCGGAGCCTGCTGGCGGCGTGCAGGGCCGCAGAGAAGAACGAGCCGGAGTGCGTGAGCAGGGTCACCGGGCCGCTCTCCGCTTCCGCCGGCTGGTGGAACCCACATACTGTGAGGCCGTTCTCGACGTTGACGAAGCCCATCCCGTTGCCGCCGCAAACCGGCAGACCGGCAGTGCGTGCCATCACTCCGAGGCGCTCGACGAGGGGCGAGCCGTCAGACGCCACGCCGCGGCACGGCCCGAAGATGGCGGCGGATCGCGCACCTGCCCGGATGGCGCTCGCCAGCTCCGATTCGAGAGCGGCATCCGGCACGGCGAGCACGGCGAGGTCGACCGGACCATCGATCGCACCGAGCGCAGGAAGGCACGGCCCGCCCGCCAGCTCCCGGTAGCGAGGGTTCACGGGAATCACCGCGTGGCGTCCACGCGACACGACGAGCTGGCGGAACACGACGTCGCCGACGCTGCCCCTGCGGGCGCTGGCGCCCACGACGGCGATTCGCCTCGCCTCGAAGAGCGATGAGAGGGAAGAGCGTCTCGCCATGCCTCACGTCGAAGTTGAACGGCTGTTCAGTCTACCGCGCCGCCACCGCCGGCGCACGACGGGACGTTGACAGCGGCGCGCCCCGATACCAACCTCCGCGCATGTCCAGGACGAAGACCGCAGACCGGCGCCGGCAGGAGATCCTCGAGGCGGCCGCCGCCGTGATCGCCGAGCGGGGGCTGTGCGACACCCGCATCGCCGACGTCGCCGCCAGGGTGGGAGCCAGCCCCGGCCTCGTCATCTACTACTTCCCGACGAAGGAGCGGCTCCTCGCCGAGGCGCTCGGCCACGAGGACCAGGGCTTCGTCGACCGGGTGACCGCACTGCTGGACGGGGCGAGCGACGCTCCCGCCAAGCTGCGCGTCATGATCGAGGCGAGCTGCCCCGGCCCGGCCGCCGAAGGGGGGAGCCCGACCGATCGGGACTGGGTGTTGTGGCTCGACCTCTGGGCGCGAGCCCGGCTCGACCCGGAGCTCGCCGACGAGCGGAGCCGCCTCGACCGCGTCTGGCGGGAGGCGATCGCCGATGTCGTGAGGCAGGGACAGGAAACCGGCGAGTTCGGGCCCGCCGACCCCGACAGGGTTGCGCTGCACCTCTCGGCGCTGATCGACGGCCTCGCCATCCAGGTGATGCTGGGAGACGGGGAGGTCACCCGAGCCGTCATGCGCGACATGTGCCTCGACGTCGCAGGCGAGCAGCTCGGCGTTGCGCTGCGCCCCCGAGAAACCAGCAAGAAATCTCGTTAGGCTCGACTGAACCACGATTCAGTGACATCTGTTGAGTGACGTTCGCTGAGTGACATCAGTGCAAATCGGAGTACGAGGAGGACGCTCGTGGCTTATCACCCTCGAGAGAACTGGGACCCCCGCACCCGGCGGCGCCTCTACACCAGGCGTGACTTCCTGCGGACGGCTGGGGTGATCGGGCTCGCATACCCGACGCTCGGCGCACTGCTGGCAGCCTGTGGAGGAGGCGACGACGCCGGGGACGTCGAGATACTCATCGGCACGCCGGGCAACCCCGTCACCCAGCCCATCGTGGACAGCAACCCGATGATCGCGTCCGGCCTCCAAGCGGAGTCGGGCCCGCTCAGGGTCTACAACTGGGCGGACTACATCAACCCGGACGTCCTCCCGCTCGCCGAGGAGGCGCTCGGCGTCGACATCGAGGTGACGACCTTCTTCAACGAGGAGGAGGCACTGCAGAAGCTCCAGAGCGCCGAGGTGAACTTCGACGTGTGGTTCCCGACGGCCGAGATCGTGTCGAAGTCCGTTGCCGGCGAGCTCATCCAGCCGCTCAACATGGACTACATTCCCAACCTCGCCAACGTCTGGCCCGTGCTGCAGGACCCGTTCTACGACCAGGGCTCGCAGTACACGGTTCCGTACGTGTTGTACCAGACGGGGATCGGCTGGCGGGTCGACATGGCCGACGACGAGGACATCCTGGGACTCGAGAACCCCTGGGACGTGTTCTGGAACCCGAAGTACAACGGCGTGATCGGCATGTACGACGATTTCAAGGAGACGCTGGCGGCCGCCATGTTCCGCAACGGCGTCGCCGACCCGCGGTCGGCCTCGGCGGGCGACGTCGAGGCTGCGGCCGAGGCGCTCACCGAGCTCGTCGATCTCGTGAACATCCGCTACACGATCGACGGCGCCTACGTGGGCATCCCCGAGGGACGCTTCGCGGTGCACCACGCCTGGTCCGGCGACCTGGTGAACGCCCAGTACTACTTCCCCGAGGACGCCGACGTCAGCGTGATCCGCTACCTGTGGCCCGCCAAGGCGGAGAACTCGGAGGCCCACGCCGCCATCAGCAACGACACGATGACCGTGCTGAAGGGGGCCGAGAACCCCGTGCTCGCTCACCAGTTCCTCGACTGGATGCTGGACGAGGCGAACGCCCTCGAGAACTTCGGCTGGCTCGGGTACCAGCCCCCCCAGCTCGGCATCGATCCGGACACCCTGGTCGCAGACGAGTGGGTCGCCGAGTACATCTCGACGGCGATCGTGCGCCAGGAGGACTTCTCCAATCCGAGGGGATACGTGCCGGTGCAGCTCGATCCAGGCACCGAGGCGACCTGGCTGGACGCCTGGTCGACGGTGAAGTCCGGCGGCTGAGAGACGCTGAGGATCTCGCCAGATGGCCTCGAACATCCAGGGATCGGAGAGCGAGGCTGTCGGCATCAAGCGGTGGGTCTGGCCTGCGTTCGCAGCCCCCGGGCTCATCTGGCTGGCGCTGCTCTTCCTGGTCCCGTTCTACGCCATCCTGGCCGTGGCGATGGGGAAGCTCGATCCGATCTTCCTGCAACCGAGACCTGAGTGGAACCCGCTCCAGTGGGACCTGAGCGTCTTCGGGGATGTCCTCGGAGACCTCTTTGGCGGCCAACTCGGCAAGACGGCGGCCCGGACGATCGTCTACGTCGCAGCCGCCTCGGCGATGTGCATGCTCATCGGCTATCCCGTCGCCTACTTCGTGGCCCGGAGGGCGGGCCGCTGGCGAGGCGTCGTCCTGCTGCTGATCCTGGCGCCGTTCTGGATCAACTATCTGATGCGGATGCTGGCGTGGGTGAACCTGCTGAGCCCGGACGGCTATGTGAACGACTTCTTCGGGATATTTCAGGTGGGCCCCGTCGACTGGCTGTCCGGGCGCCACGAGACCGTCATCCTCGGTCTGGTGTACGGCTACATCCCGTTCTTCATCCTGCCGGTCTACGCCGCCCTCGACCGGATCGACCAACGGGTGCTCGAGGCCGCTCGCGACCTGGGGGCGGGGCCGTGGCAGGCGTTCAAGCGGATCACGCTGCCGCTGTCGAAGCAGGGGATGCTGGCGGGCCTCGTGATCATCATGCTCCCGATGTTCGGCGACTATTACACGCCGACGCTGTTGTCCGGCTCGCCTCGCACCAGGCTGATCGGCAACGACATCGATCAGTTCATCAACCAGACCACCTCGGCGGGTGGCAGGGGAGCGGCGCTCACGATCGTGCTCATGTCGTTCGTCGCAGTGCTCATGCTCTATTACCTGTTCAACATCGCCAGGGTCACCGAGGAGGCGCGCGAGTGACCACCCGGAGCCCGGCAGCCCGGATTCGCGGCTGGTTCCGGAACCCATGGGACCAGCCGAGGATGTTGTGGATGATCACCATCTTCTACATCCTGTGGTCGATCATCCCGGTGCTCATCGCCGTGCAGTTCTCGTTCAACGACGGCCGGTCACGCAGTGCTTGGCAGGGGTTCTCGCTGCGCTGGTACTTCTACGAGAACGGCTCCGTGTTCAAGGACGACTCGCTTCGGCTCGCCCTCATCCAGAGTCTGCGGCTGGCGTCCTTGACGATGCTCGTCGCCACCCCCATCGGAGTCGCCCTCGCCATCGGCTTGGCTCGCTGGCGGGGGCGAGGAGCCAGACCGGCAGGGTTCCTGATGCTGTTCCCGTTGGTGACGCCGGAGATCGTGATGGGGGTGGCCCTTTTCCTCGTCTTCTCCAACCTCTACGACTTCGTCCCGTTCGGAACGTGGGCGCAGTTCCTCGGGCACGTGACGTTCTCGATCTCGTTCGTCGTGATCATCGTACGCGGGAGGTTGTTCGCCATCGGGCGAGACTATGAAGAGGCGGCCATGGACCTCGGCGCCTCGCAATGGGAGGCGATGCGGCGCGTGCTCCTGCCGATGCTGGCGCCCGCGATATTCGCCTCGTACGCCATGGTGTTCGCCCTCTCGATCGACGACTTCGTGATCAGCCAATTCCTCGTGAGGGACGCCGCCTCGGTGACGATCCCGGTTCGGCTCTATTCGGGGGCCCGGCTGGCGCCTCCTCCCTCCCTGAACGCCCTGGCGTCGCTCCTGCTGTTCACGACGATGATGGCCGTCGTGGCCGCTTGGCTGGCGTTGCGGCTCACGAGGCGAGGCGACACCAAGGGAGGGACCGCCCTCGAGGCGCTCTCCCGATTCGACATCTGACGTTCGGTCAGAGGATCTCCACGACCTCGGAGAGGTCGGCGTGCTCGGCTGCCAGCACCCGCAGGGCTTCCTTCGGGAGCCGCACCGTGACGGCGTCGCCCGGGGCGAACCAGACACCGCTCCCGGCGTTCGGGGTGGACACCTGGATCGTTCCCGCATCGCCCAGGTCGACGAAGACCTGGAGAGCCGGCCCGACGTACACGACGCGCTCGATCGTGCCCGGCAGGGCGTTCGGGGCGCTCGATCCTCCACGCTCGATGAGCACGCGCTCAGGCCGGATGCACACCTCCACCTCGCCCGAGGCGTCGAGGTCGCCTTCCCCTGCGACCAGGGAGTGGCCGGCGAGCGTCACGGCGCAGCCCCCCTCGGCCGTGCGGCCGGCCGCCAGCGCAGGCATCAGGTTCGAGGCGCCGAGGAAGTCGGCGATGTATGCCGTGCTCGGGTGCTCGTAGACGTCTGCGGGCGGGCCGACCTGCTCGATGTGGCCGTGCGACATCACTGCCATGCGGTCGGACATGGTGAGCGCCTCTTCTTGATCGTGGGTGACGTAGACGAACGTGATCCCCACCCGTTCCTGCAACGCCTTCAGCTCGACCTGGAGCGCCTTGCGCAGCTTGGCGTCCAGGGCTCCGAGCGGCTCGTCGAGGAGGAGGACGGACGGGTTGAGGACGAGTGACCTCGCCAGCGCGACGCGCTGCTGCTGGCCGCCCGAGAGTTGGTTCGGCTTGCGCTCCTCGAGACCGGAGAGCTGCACGAGGTCGAGGGCGCGGCCGATCCTCTCCCTCGCCTCGCCCTTCGTGACTCCGAGGTAGCGGAGACCAAAACCGACGTTGTCGGCCACCTTCAGATGAGGGAACAGGGCGTAACTCTGGAAGACGGTGTTGACCGGGCGGTCGTGGGGCGGGGTGTGCGACATGTCGATCCCGTCGATCCGCACCTCACCGGACGTCGGCCGTTCGAAGCCTGCGATGAGCCGGAGTGTGGTCGTCTTGCCGCACCCAGATGGGCCGAGGAGCGAGAAGAACTCACCGGGCTCGATGACCAGGTCGATGCGGTCGACGGCGATCACGTCGCCGTAGCGCTTCTCCAGCGAGACGAGCTGTACTGCTCCGCCGCTCATCCGTTGTCTCCTATGTCAAGCGGCCCCGGATTGGGCTGCTCGAGCGGTGTGCGTGTCGTTGATCATGGTGCGGTAGGCGACGTCGGTGAGGCGTCGATTCAGGATGCGGAGGGCTTCTCGTTTGCTCTTGCCGTTGGCGATGTGACGATGTTATCGCCGGCCGATCCTGCCTGCTCAGCGGCGGAATGCCCGCCCGAAAGCCTCGAGGGTCTCCAGGTAGAGGTCGATGTCCTCGTCGGTGTGCTGGATCGAAGTGAGCCATTGCTCGCCCTTGGTCCACGGCGGCAGGAAGACGCCGCGGTTGAGCTGCATGAGCCAGGCGGCATAGGCGAATCGCTCGTCGATCGTGAGGAACTGCCGGTAGTTGGTGACACGTTCCGTCGAGTACGTGATGCAACCCTTGGCACCGATCGTGACGACGTACGCCGGTAGCTCGAACTCGTCGACGATCCTCTGGGCACCATTCCGCATGCGGTCCTCGATCTCGAAGAGCCGGGCGTACGTCTCGGGGACCATGATCTCGGTGAGCACCGCCTTGGCGGCGGCCATGCAGAGCGGGTTGCCGTTGAAGGTACCGACCTGCTCGTAGAGGCCGCTGCTGATGGCCCCCATCACCTCGGCCGTCCCGCCGATGGCCGCGATCGGCAGGCCGCCGCCGAGCGCCTTGGCGAGGCACACGATGTCGGGAGTCACGCCGAAGCGGCGGGTGGCGCCCCCCGGACCGAGCGTGAGGCCCGTCTTCACCTCGTCGTATGCGAGAAGGGAGCCGTAGCGCTCCGTGACCGTCCGCAGACCTTCGAGGAAGCCCGGCTCCGGGAGGACGATGCCGCAATTCATCAGCACGGGTTCGATGATCACCCCGGCGATCTCCTCGCGGCGCGCCGCGAAGATCGCCTCGACGGCCTCGAGGTCGTTGAAGGGGGCCACCAGCGTGAGCTCGACGATCGCCTCAGGGATGCCCGCCGATGCTGCGGCGCTGCGGGGTCGGCGCGACGGCCCGAGCTCGTCCTCGTCCTCGTTCCACGACGACACCTGAACCGAGTCGTGGTGGCCGTGGTAGGCGCCTTCGAACTTCAGGATGACGTCCCGCCCGGTGACGGCCCGCATCAGGTGCACGGCGTCCATGGTCGCCTCCGTGCCGCTGTTCCCGAACCGCCACTGCGGGAGCCCGTAGCGGTCGGCCAGCCTCTCGGCGACGACCACGGCGTCCGGAGCCGGCTGGGCGAAATGCGTACCCTGCTCGACGCGCTCCTGAACGGCCGAGACGATCGCAGGGTGGGCGTGACCGACGAGCATCACGCCGTAGCCGCCGTGGAGGTCGACGAACTCGTTGCCGTCGACGTCCCAGACGTGCGAGCCCTTCCCTCGCTCGATCCAGATCGGGTGAGGGCGTGAGATCTGCCAGCTCGACGTCACCCCGCCGGCGAGGTGGGCCTTGGCGGTCTCTGCCAGGCGCCCAGACGTCGTCATGCGATCCCGGAACCGGTCTCGCTCGTCGGCGATGATCCGCTCTGCTGCCGCGATGTCTCGGGCGGCGGTCGTGGTCTGCATCAGCCCTCCATTGAACCGCTGTTCAGTTTATACTGAGATCCATGAGCGCGCCCGTCGCCCCACTCGCTGCCGGCGATCTCGAGCGCGTCATCGCCGATTTCGGCACGAGCAGGACGCTCCCGGCCGGTGCGTACGCCGACCAGGCCGTCTTCGATTGGGAGGTCGAGCACCTCTTCGGCAGCTGGTTGTGCGTGGGGCGCGTCGACGACCTGCTCGAGCCCGGCCAGATCGTGGCCCTGCCGACGCTGTCGGGGTCGCTGCTCGTCTCACGGGACGCCGGCGGTGAGGTGCGCGGCTTTCGCAACGTGTGCCGGCATCGGGGGCACGAGCTCCTCCCCGAGGGAGCGGCCATCGACGCCAGGCAGATTCGCTGCCCGTATCACTCGTGGGCATATCGCCTCGACGGCACGTTGCGCACCGCCCCGACGTTCACCCAGGCGCCGGACTTCGACGCCACGGACTGGCCGCTCGTCGAGGTGCGTTCCGGGGTGTGGCGCGGCTGGCTCTTCGTCGACTACTCGGAGCACGGCCCGGCGCTCGCCGACCACGTCGGAAATCTCGATGATGTGGTGGCGCCCTACGAGCCGGAGCGGCTGACGCGGGCGGCGTCGCACGACTATGTGGCCGAGGCGAACTGGAAGCTCATCGTCGAGAACTACCAAGAGTGCTACCACTGCTCGACGATCCACCCGGCGCTCTGCAAGGTGTCGCCGCCCGATAGCGGCCACGACCTGCGAACGACTGGGCTGTGGTCGGGGGGCACGCTCGACCTCATGGACGGCGTCGAGACGATGTCGTTCGACGGCACGTCCGGGGGCGTGCGGCTCGGCGGCGTCGACGACGAGCTGGCACGTGAGGTCTTGTACATCGCCTTGTGGCCGAACATCCTCATCAGCGCCCACGCCGACTACGTCATGACCCACGTGCTCACGCCGCTCGCCCCCGACCGGACCCACATCCGATGCGATTGGCTGTTCGATCCCGAGGCAGTGTCGTCGGACGGGTTCTCGCCGGCGTACGCGGTCGACTTCTGGGACGTCACGAATCGGGAGGACTGGGCGGCGTGCGAGGGTGTGCAGCGCGGCATTCGCAGCGGCGGTTACCGGCCGGGCCCCCTGAGCGTGTGGGAGACGACGCTCTACCAGTTCCAGCGCATGGTCGCCGAGGCGTACCTGGGCAGGGGAGTGAGCCCGCCGGTGGTGCCCCCGCAGCGGGTCAAGGCCTGACCGGCCGGCGGCTCACCCGATCAGAGCGTCGACGCCCCGCTTGCGGAGCTGGTCGGCGATGATCACGCGTTGGACCTCCGAGGTGCCTTCCCAGATTCGGTCGACCCGCAGCTCCCTGAAGAAGCGCTCGGCGACGTTCTCCCGCATGTAGCCCCGACCTCCGAAGATCTGGACGGCCCTGTCTGCCACCCGGTTCGCCATCTCGGAGGCGTACAGCTTCGCCATCGAGCACATGGCGTGGACCAGCTTCACCTCGGCGCCGCCGTCGATGGCCCGGGCCGTCTCGTATGTCATCAGCCGGGCCGCCAGCAGCTCCGTGAGACTGTCGGCCAGCATGAACTGGACGCCTTGGTAGTCGGCGATCGGCGACCCGAAGGCCTTGCGATCCTCGGCGAAGGCCATGGCCTCCGTGATGAGCCGCTCGGCCGCCCCGCAACAGCGGGCGGCGATCATGACCCGCTCGTAACGGAACCACTCGTGGGTGAACGCCATACCGTCGCCCTCTTCGCCCACGAGGTGAGCGGCCGGGACCCGCACGTCCTCGAAGGCCATCTCCCAATGGTGGTGGGCATAGGTGTGGGTGTAGGCCGGCACCCGCACGCAGCGCACGCCTCGGGTGTCCATGTCGACGATGAACATGGCGTGGCGCCCGGCGTTGGGACCGTCGCCGAGCTTCGCTTGGAAGAACACGTAGTCGGCGAAGTTGGCGGATGTGACATGCCACTTGACGCCGTTGAGCACGTACTCGTCGCCATCATGGACCGCGGTCGCCTCGATGGCGTCGACGTCCGAGCCCGCTCCCTCCTCGGTGATGGCGTAGCACTCGTGCTTCTCACCCGTGATGGTGGGCAGCACGTAGCTCGCCATCTGGTAGTCGGTGGCGATCCTCGGAAGCCAGCCTGCCGGGGTCGACACCACCCACCCGAGACCGTTCGTGACACGGCCGGTCTGCTCCTGGATGAGCGCTTGCTGCAGGACGGTGTAGCCGCCCCCGCCGAGGTCGACCGGCATGTTGATCGCCCTGAATCCGAGACGGGCGGCCTCCGAACGGTGCCGCTCGCCGACCTCGGGCGGCACCTCGCCATCGTGGAGCTCGGCGTGCACCTCCCAGGGGATCAACTCGTCGTCGACGAAGGAGCGGGCCCGCGCCTGGACCTCGCGATCCGCCGGGGACAGGTCGAGTGCCATGAGTGCTCTCCTAGAGCTTGATGTAGATCTGCTTCTCTTCGAGGTACGCCTCGATGCCCCAGGGCCCGAGCTCCCGGCCGACCCCCGACTGCTTGTAGCCGCCCCACATCGACTCCGTCGGCGCCGGCTGTGAGTCGTTCACCCAGACGACGCCCGCGGCAAGGGCCCTACCGATGCGCAGGGCGCGCTTGATGTCGGAGGTCCACACGGCCGCCGCCAGGCCATAGCGGGTGTCGTTGGCGATCCGGACGGCCTCGTCCTCGTCTCGGAACGGGATCACCGCCATCACCGGGCCGAAGATCTCGTCACGGGCGACCTCCATGTCGTTGTCGACGTCGGCGAAGATCGTCGGAGGGACGAAGAAACCTCCCGCCAGGCCGTCGTCGACGGGCAGGGAGCCCTCGTACGCCAGCCGGGCGCCCGACTCCTTGCCGGACCCGATGTACGAGACGACCTTGTCGCGATGCTCGGCGGTGATCAGCGGGCCCATGGTCGAGTCGGGGTCCATGCCGCTCCCGAGCTTGATGGAGTGCGCCTCCCTGGTGAAGGCGGCCAGGGCCTCCTCGTAGAGGGTGGCGTCGACGAGGACCCGGCTTCCCGCCGAGCAGACCTCGCCCTGGTTCCCGAAGATCCCGGCACATGTTCCCGAGATCGCCGCGTCGAAGTCGGCGTCGGCGAACACGATGTTCGGCGACTTGCCGCCGAGCTCGAGGGTCACCCGCTTCAGCGTGTCGGCGGCGTTCTTCGTGATGAGCTTGCCGACCTCGACGGAGCCCGTGAACGAGATCTTGTCGACCATGGGATGGCGCACGAGGGCGTCACCCGCCGTCTCTCCGAAGCCGGTCAGCACGTTGAGGACCCCCGGAGGCAGTCCCGCCTCGGCGAGGATCGTCGCCAGCTCGAGGGCGGTCAGCGGCGTCTGCTCCGCCGGCTTGAGGATGACGCTGCATCCTGCCGCCAGCGCCGGGGCGACCTTCTGGGACGCCATGAGGATGGGGTAGTTCCACGGCGTGATGAGCCCGGCGACGCCGACCGGTTCCTTCACGACCAGGCTGACCGCCTCGGGTCCGATCGGTGGAATCGAGCCCATGACCTTGGTTGCCCACCCGGCGTAGTACTCGAACATGTAGGCCGCTTCTGCCACGTCCTCTCGTGCGTCGCCGATCGGTTTGCCGCAGTCCGCCACCTCGATCGTTGCCAACTCCTCCTGGCGCTCTCGGATGAGCTCGGCCGCCCGCAGCAGGATGGAGGCGCGCCGGCGCGGCGCCGACTCGGGACCCCAAGGGCCGTCGTCGAAGGAGCGTCTGGCTGCCGCTACGGCCCGATCGACATCTGGCGACGTCGCCGCCGCCACGGTCGTGATCACGTTGCCGGTGGCCGGGTCGAGCGTCTCGAACGTCTCGCCTTCGGCCGGGTCCACCCAGCCCCCGTCGATGAACAGCTTCCTCGTCACGTTGACCTCTCTCCGACCGGCCTGGTGCGCATGCCGTCCAAGTGGGAGGTGCCGGCCGCCATGGCACCGGACGGCGAGCGTAGTACCGATCGTCGCGTCCGATCCGGCGCTGCAGGAGGCGATGCGTCGCCAGAGGCGATGCGTCGCCGGAGGCGACGGATCAGGTCGGGGACGGGCCGGCGGTCATGACGTACATCTGCAGGGCGAGCATGGCGACCAGCGCAGTGAGCTGCCCGGCCCCGAGCGAGGTCCCGTACCGGGCCCGGTCGACGAGGACCACCCCGATCTGGAGGAGCACGATCCAGCCGAAGGTCACGACGGTGAGCTGCATGAGCGTCAGCGTCCTGGCGTACACGGCGAAGAGGGCGAGATGGACGATGGCGCCGGCCCAGAACCAGACGGCCGGTCTCCCGGTCGACCATTCCTTGGCGAGCACGCTGGCGACGAGGTCGAGCCCGGCGAGGCAAAGCAGCAGGGCAACCGAGACCACGAGGCTGGACATGCCGCTCCTTCCGCTCACGAGAGAACGTGAGTTGGTAGACGGGAGGCAGATACACCCGGCCTGCCGCTGGCAGAATGTCGCGGTGGATCGTCAGGTGCCCACCAAACGAGAGCGCGAACAGGTGGCGACCGATGAGCTGGCCGAGCGCCTCGACGCGCTCACCCTTCCGCTCGCCAACCGGGTGCTCGGCCGGGCGATCGAGTTCGACAGCGAAGCACGCGCCGCCGCCGAAGCAGCGGCCGACACCATGGATTACGACACGCTGCGAGACGTCGCTGCCGAGGTGGGGATCACCGAGGACTCTCTCAAGAAGGCGATCCTCGAGGAGCTCGACACCGACAAGGACCACAATGCGACGGCCGTCGAGTGGGCCACGATGCCCGGCGTCATCCGGGGCGGCGTGATCGCGTCGGGCAGCCTCGACGAGGTGGTCGAGCGCATCAGGAGCCAGCTCCGGTCGGAGAGAGCGCCGCACCCCGCCGGCCGGCGAGTGGCGTGGGTGGGTGGTGGCTCGGGAGGGCCGATCGAGGTGTGGTCGGTCACCCAGAACCGACCTGATCGCCACCTGGTGGGCGTCGACGTCGACACCCGGCCGGCGCGCTTGAAAGCGTGGAGATGGATCGTCGGCGCATTCTTGATCGCGTCGTTGTTCGGCTCCGCCTTCGGCGGTCTCGTGTTCCTCGGCCTGTTCGTGGCCGGTATCGTCACCGTCGTCTCATGGGTGAAGCGGGTGGCCCGCGGCATCCGCCGGACGGTCAACGGCGCGCTGGGAGCCGCCGTCGACGAGGGCGGCTCCCTGCCGAGCTCGTGGCTCGACGTGTGGGAGCGGACGCCGGACTGAGCTCACGGCGCGACCGCGCCCACCTCGAGGGCCGCATCCCCGCCAGGTGGAGCCGACCGGATACCCTTGAACGACCATTCAGGCCGTCTACCGGAGGGCACATGGGCGGCTCCCTTCCGAGTTGGTGAGCCGACCGGCCGACCGGATAGCCTTGAACGACCATTCAGCTCGCAGATCGAGACTCCCTAGAATCCTCGAGACTTCAGGTCGTTCACCGGAGGGCACATGGTCACCGTCGATAGAGGAGTCGTCGCAGTCGATCTCGGCGACCGGACGTCGCGCTTCCACACCGTCTGGCTGCGCGACAATTGCTGGTGTGACGATTGCCGGGTCACGCAGACGGCCGAACGGCGGCTGTTCACCGCCGAGATCCCGGACGAACTGTCCATCGTGAGCGCCGCACCGGTGGAGGGTGGGATCGAGGTCGGCTGGTCCGACGGGCACGTGTCGACGTTCAACCACGAGTGGCTGCGGAGGCACGACTACTCGGCGGATGCCAGGAAACTACGTGCCCACGAGCCGACCCTGTGGGATTCCTCGCTCGAGGTGCCTCGGTTCGAGCACGAAGCCGTCGTCGGGACGTCGGCCGGGCAACTGGCCTACCTCGACGCCATCCGCGACCTCGGCGTTGCGCTCGTGACAGGCGTCCCGAGTGTCGATCACGAGGTCGAGCGATTCGCCGAGAAGCTGGGCCACGTGCGCGAGGTGGCATTCGAGCGAGTCCACAACGTCATGCACGACCCGGCGGGCTACAACGTGGCTCACACCAACCTCGAGCTGAAGCCGCACGCCGACTTTCCCTCGTACCACTGGCCGCCGAGCATTCAGCTCCTCCACTTCCTCGTCAACGAGGCGGAGGGCGGCGAGTCGATCGTCGTCGACGGGTGGAGGGTGGTCGACGATCTCCGCCGCCAGGATCCTGAGGCATTCGATGTCCTCGTCAGGTGCCCGGTGCCTTACCAGCTGTTCTCGGCGACGGAAGACACCTACGCGGTCGCTCCGATGATCCAGCTAGACACCGCCGGCCGGGTGTCGACGATCCGGTTCTCGAATCAACTCGCTCAACCGCTGGATCTGCCGTTCGAGGACGTTGCGCCGTTCTACGAGGCGTACCGGAAGCTCGGCCGGATGATGGACTCGGCCGAGTACCGCAACACCTTCAAGACGAGCAACGGCGACCTGCTCACCGTGCATGGGCACCGGGTGCTCCACGGGCGACGCGGCTTCGTCGTCGGGAGCGGCGCCCGGCACCTCCAGGACGTGTACATGGAGTTCGACGACCTCATGGCGAGACGCCGCGTCCTGCTCGGCATCCATCAGCCGCGTCCTGCTTCGATCGGAGGACCGTCATGAGGACCGTCGACTTCATCCGCATGGAGGACGGCACCAAGGAGGAGTACGAGTACCTGGCCGCCATCGAAGAGAGGGAACACGCCGATTTCCCGGACAGGGTGCTCGATTGGCTGCGATCCATGGACACCCCTTCCGGGTACCGGATCACCAGGCTCGGGCACTCGCTCCAGTCTGCAACTCGAGCCCACCGGGCGGGCAAGGACGAAGAGTTCGTCGTCTGCTGCCTCCTCCACGACATCGGGGACATGCTGGCGCCCTTCAACCACAGCGAGGTCGCCGCCGCGCTGCTGCGGCCGTACGTGTCCGAGAGGAACTACTGGATCGTGAAGCACCATGGCCTGTTCCAGGGCTACTACTACTTCCATCATTTCGGGGAGGACCGGAACGCCCGCGATCGCTACGTCGACCATCAGTGGTACGACGACACCGTCGACTTCTGCCGGGACTTCGACCAGAACTGCTTCGACCCCGACTACGACACGCTGCCGCTCGAGTTCTTCGAGCCGATCGTCCGGCGTCTCCTCGGCGAGCGACGGTGGCCGACACCGTGACCTGACGCCGGGGAAGGTCGGCGGCCGCGGTGACGTGCCATCAAGGAGGGCGCCCGCTCTTGGTGTACATGTGGCCGAGTGGGGTCGTCCACAGATAGTCGCCGTTCGGCAGGCGCTCGTAGCCCCATCCCGGTGAGTGGCGGATGCGGTGGTGGCGGCGGCATAGAGGGGCGAGGTTGTCGACCCGCGTGGCGCCGCCGTCGACCCATCTGGTGCGATGGTCGGCGTCGCAGTTGGACGCCGGCATGCGGCATCCCGGGAAGACGCACGTGCGGTTGAGCGCTGCGACGTCCCGGCGCTGACTCGCCGTCGGTCGACGCCTCGTGGTCCCGGTGACGATGGGTATGCCCGAGTCCGTGTTGGTGACGACGAACCGCCACAGGGCGTCGTGCCGGCGGTCTGCAACCTGACGGGCGATGTCGGCCAGGACAGGGCCATACCCTGCGAGATCCCCGGGATCGTCCGACAATCGCGCCAGCGTGTCGAGACCGACGGTGATCTCCACGACACCCCTCGGCTCCGTGGCGTTGCAGGTGCCTTGCCGAGCCGGGTCCAACAGGTCGAGCAAGGCGTCGGCACGCAGGTTGTCCATGCTGCGAGCCTCGCCCGCCCTCTTCAGGTTGCGGGCGATGCGATCGAGCCTGCCGGTGATCGCCGCGACCCGATCGGGAGGGAGATCGAGACCGAGCAGGTGACATGTCCCGGACGGGTCCGGCTCTGCCACGACGCGGCGAGCATCGATGCCGAGCTCGTAGCGGCGGGCAGCGTCGTCCGGGTCCTTCGCGATGCACAGGCGTCGCAGCCGAGCGCTCAACTCGCCCGTCGTGAGCATCCCCGCGGCCTCGAGCAGCGGTCCGACGACCTCGCGAGCCGTCGAGTCCGACACGTGGCCGGTGCCGTAGACGAGCACCCGGACGCGGCGCAGATCCACCATCCCGACGTGGAGCGCGTGCCACACGGCCGGCAGACGATCCCTGAGGTCCAACGCCAGGTCGAGCTCCATGTCGGCCGATCGCCTGGTGAGGCGCAACGCCAACCCGATCTCCGCGGCAGCCGATTCCGCACACGACACCGGGTCGGTGAGTCCTTCGACGTCCGCCTCGCTGTCGACGATGCTGCCCATCGTGCGGTACGACGCCGCCTGGTAATGCGACACCATGCGCTGCTGCGCCTTCAACACGGTCACCCGATGACGGCCGGGAAGCGTGGCGACGTCGATCGATCCCAAGACCGCCGCCAGCTCGGGTCCCGGTGGCATGTCGTCCAGACCGGCAGGGATCACCCCTCCGAGTTGGACGACCTCAGCCGTGGCGGTCTTCACGATGGCCTTACTTCAGCGAACATGTGTTCGATCATACTACGAGCAGATGACAAGGACAAGCGGCAACAAGCACCATCTACAATGGACTGCCTCGAGGCCTCCGCTCTGCCCGGCCGGGGGGTCAGCGGAGCAACAAGGGAACCTGCGGCAGGTCGTCCGGCCCGAAGTCGTCGGCAGACCCGCGGAGCGGGGGATAGTCGCTCAGCAGGATCTCCTGGACGCCAACGTCGGGCCAGGCGAGGTCGAAGATGCGGGTGTGGTTGTCGCCGTCGGTCGCGCCCCCGGCGATCCACTGCTCGGCGAACGGGCCGACGTCGCGGACCCGACGAACCCCGGGCGAAGGGAATCCCTCTTGGCTCAGGATGGCTGCGGCATAGCCCCAGGTGGACGGGTCTCCCTCCCCGAAGACAGACCTCGGGATCCGAACGATCGCCTTGCCTCGGTCACCGAGCACGGCCACCCTGAACGAAGGCTTCGTCTCCGTCGTCGTGCCGCCGACACTCGCCACGTACACGGCGGGCTCCCACCCCTCCACGGTGATGCCGTATTCCCAGCCGTTCCCCTCCTCGAGTGCTGCGTTCCTCCCCGGCAACAGGACCCTGGCGCCCGTTCCTGCGCCGGGATCCACGTCGACGTAGATGTCGAGCGTCTGGAGGGCGAGACCGTTCGGCGAGCCCCACGGGTTCCCGATCGCCGTCCCGATCTCGAACGTGAACACGATGTCGTCACCTTCGGTGCCTGCCTCGAAATACGTGAGGTCGAAGCTCCGCTCGTCGAAGACGGCGTCAGTCGGGTACACGTACGTCCCGGGGCCGTGGTCGTCCTCGGCGGGATCGATGACCTCGAGGAAGGCCTCCACGTTGGAGATGTCGGGCACAGCCGCCAGCCCCGGACCGTCTCCAGGGAGGCGTGACCCGTCCGGAGAGATGGCGCTGAAGAGCACACCGTCGCCCGCCTCGACGGGGCCGATGTCGTCGAGCGGGACGGCGAGCTCCACGGATGTCCCGTCGAATCCTGCTGCGTCCATTCGACACTCTCCGAGGCGGTCCTCGTCGCCTACCTCGGGAAGGCCGGTGAGCACGCACGCCGCATCCCCGTCGTCCGGCGCCCACAGCACGAGTGCCCCGGCCGAGTGTCCGAGAACTGCGCCGTCGAGGGTCGTGCCGCGCGTCCTCTCCATACCGGGCGATCCGACGTACAGCTCCACCGGGCCCGGCCCTGACGTGCCGAAGTCGATCCTGATGAACAGGTTGGCAGTGTCGTATCCGAAGGAGAGACGGGCGATCTGCCCGTCTCCTCCCTCGTACCGGCCCGCCGTTCGCCACTCCTCGTCCCCGACGATCCCGTCGATCGCCACGGACAAGAGCTCGCTCGGGAAGGCGTCGGCGACCACCGGCGCCTTCGGGATGATCGGTACGCCGATGAGCGCGGGACGGGCGAGGCCCAGACCGTCGTATACGCCGCCGAGGAGCTCACGGAAAGCCCCGTCGAAGTACCCGTCCTGGCCGGAATCCTGGTCGGCACCGAACCACCAGAACCAGTCGGATCCTTCGGCGAACAGCATCGAGCGCATGGCGGCGTCGACCTGCGCGGTGGAGTGGACACCCGAACCGATGGCGAGGCGGAGGTCGTCCCGGACCCGCGCCAGGTAGTCCCACGCCGTCGCCTCCTCCTGTTCGCCGATCCAGGTCGCGAAGTTGGGCTGGAACCAGGCGCCGGGGAAGACCTCGGACACGATCTCGGGCTCCCCGAATCGGTCGAGGTACTCGCTCGGCGTGGTCGTCTCGATGGTGTCGCTGTCGCTGAGGCGCTCGTAGAGGGCCCGCAGGAAGTCGATACCGTCGTTCTCGTAGTGCTCCCAGGCGTTCTCGCCGTCGAGGATGACCGAGACCACGTGCGGCCGATCCGACGCGCCCTGGGCTGCGAGCTCGGCGCGGATCGCCTCGAGCCGTCGCATGAAGTCGTCGGCCGCCGCCTCGGCCGGCACAGCCGAGTACTCGAAGCCGACCAGGTCGGAGAGCAAGCCGTCGCGGAAGAACATGGCGACGGGGTCTCGGTTGGTCACGTCTGCGAGGCGCGGCCGGTACAGGAGGTCGGCATCCTGGACCGTGTCGTCGGCGGATCTCGAGAACGAGCCGAGCCCGATGCTGCCGGCGAGCACCTCCTCTCCCGACGCCACCCACCGAACCCCGTTCTTGGAGAAGAGCCACATGATCAGCTCGGCGACGGATCCTTCGCCGGGCCACATACCCGTCGGCCTGCGGCCGAGGAGCCGCTCGGCCGTCTCCAGGCCGTACTGCACCTGCAGGTCGGCGTCCTGGACCTGACGGAACCGAGCGTCCGGGAGGACGGCGGCCGCGTCTCCCACCGTCGCCAGGTCGGTGTCGGCGATGAGCGGAAGGATCGGATGTGCCAGCGGAGTCGTCGTCACCTCGATCTGTCCGGACTCCCACATCCGAGCGTGGAGAGGGATCACGTCGCGGATGATGCGGAGCTGCTCTTCGAAGAGGATCGCCTTGTCACTCTCGGCGAAGTCCCGGCCCTTCTCCACCAGCGAATCGAGCGGGCTCGCAGCGAGCAACGACGGGTCGGTCCACGCCAAGTTGAACAGCACCTGGAGGTCCCGGTATTCGGCGTCGTCGAAGACATCGACCGGCGCATCTTCGCCTCCTGCCGCCGCCCGCTTGCCGGCAAGCTCCTGGTAGCGAGGGAACCGGGCCACGACCCGCCCATTCGTGTCGAAGAATCGCTGCAGCACGAAGCGACGCTGCTCGTCGGTCAGATCGGCGCTCGGGATCTCCGCAACGGCCCAGTACGCATCCTTCGTCCCGTCGGCGAGCTCTTCGAGTTGGAGGAGCAGGCCGGGCGTCAGGTTGAAGGTGGCGTGGACGTCGGGGTACTCGGAGAGGAGCGCGGCCATGTCCCAGTAGTCCTTGGTGGCATGCACCCTGACCCACGGCCGGGACACGTTCCCGTCGACATCGAGCGGGTAGCGAGGCTGGTGCTGGTGCCACATGAGGTTGAGGTACAAGACCGAGTCGTCCGGCGGCTGCGTCGTTTGGGGAGCGGAGCTCCCCGGCGGCACGGCGTGGGTCGTGACGGTTCCCTGCTCCTGAGCCGCAGGCGAGCACGCTGAGACCGTCGCCAGCAAGGCGCCACAGGCGGCAACCATCCGGAGGGTCCCGGCAGCCCGAGTCACACCGCCACCACGCATCCCGACATCGGAGGCAGCCCCACGACCTCTGCTGCGCCGCCGCCGACGCGCACCTCACCGGCCCCCCACAACAACTCGGCTCGCCCCGCCGGGCCGAGCGGAAGCGAGGCTGGGGCGTCGGAGGCGTTCAACGCCACGGAGACGACCTCGTCGCCCGCTGCTCGCCTGTACGAGAACGCCTGCCCTGAGTGGTGGAGCAAGGTCCACGTCCCGTTGCGCAAGGCAGAGCGATCGCGACGGAGCCTGATGAGATCCCGGGTCGCCACCCACAGCGGGCTCTCCCGATCAGGCGCGTCGAGGGGGAACGCCCCCCGATTCTCCGGGTCATCGCCGCCGGTCATCCCGATCTCATCCCCGTAGTAGATCGAGACGAGCCCGGGCGAGGTGAGCTGGAAGAGCTGGGCGAGGAGCAGGCGGCGCTCGTCGCCGCCCGCGATCGTGAGGAATCGAGGCGTGTCGTGGCTCGAGAGGAGGTTGAAGTTGACGCTGGTGACGAGCGGCGAGTACATGGCAAGCAGCCGGATGTAGCGGTCGAGGAACTCACCAGAGTCGATGGCACCCAAGGCGAAGTGATCGGTGCAGAGCTGTCGGAACGTGTAGTTCATCACCGAGTCGAACCGGTCGCCTTGGAGCCACCGGCCCGAGTCGCCCATGATCTCGGCGACGAGCAGGCAACTCGGCTTGACCGCCTTGACGACACGCCTCAGGTCGATCCAGAAGTCGGTGTCGACGTAGCGCGCAACGTCCATTCGCCAGCCGTCGATGTCGTGGCGCTTCACCCAGTGGGTGGCCACGTCCAACATGTAGTTCCTGGCGTCGGGATGGGCGAGATGGACGCGAGGCATCGACGGAACGCCGTACCAAGCGTCGTATGTCACCTCGATCGCCGGCCCTTCGCCTTCCACCTCCTCGATGACCAGGCCCGTCTCATCGCCGATCGACCCGAGACGGGCGACGGTGGAGCGCTCGACGCCTCCGACCGGGACGACGCCGGGCCGGTGTCGGATGCGGGCCGGGTGGTCGAAGACGTCGAACCACCCTGCGTAGGGGGAGCTCGACCCGCGCCGGACGACGTCGGCGAAGGCGAAGAAGCGGGGATGGCAGTGATTGAAGGAGGCGTCCAGGATCACACGGATGCCGCGCTCGTGAAGGGTGGCGACCAGTTCGTCGAGGGCCTCCGTTCCACCGAGCTGTGGGTCGACCGAGAGGTAGTCGATGGTGTCATACCGGTGGTTCGAGGGTGACGTGAAGATCGGGTTGAGATAGACGGCATCGACGCCGAGGTCGGCCAGGTAGTCGGCGCGTTCGGCCACGCCGATGAGGTCGCCGCCCTGCCGGTCACTCGGGTTCGGAGCCGATCCCCAAGCCGGAACCTCGCCGCTCCGCGCCGCAGTGTCCCCGACCGCGAAACGGTCGGGGAAGATCTGGTATACGACGGCGCCGACGGCCCAGTCGGGAACCTCGTGGATCGGGATGGCAGCAGGGTCGAGGTCCCAGCGGTCGAGCCGCTCGATGGCATTGGTGATCCCGCTCGGTGCGAGATAGACGGGTACACCGCCGGGCGCCTTGAATGCGAACGAGTACAGAAAGGCCTCGCCGGTGTCTGCGACGGACACCTCCCACACGTCGAACCGTTCGCCTGCGTGGGCCCTCACGAGCTCGTGGCCGAGGACGGTGCTCCCGACCCGGGCGACCAGCAATCCGTCGTCGAGGCCCGGCTCTGCCAGCACTCGGAAGAACAAGGTCGTCTCGTCGAGGCGCGAGCAATGCGCGGTGTCGTCCGGTCGGAAGCGGATGTCGCGGGGGAGGAGGCTTCCCGGCGAGCCGTAAACGCCGTGGTCGGAGTCGAGCTCGACGCTCACGTCAACCCTTGACCGCGCCTTGGGTGAGCCCCGAGACGATGTAGCGCTGCAGGAAGATGAACAGGATGATCACCGGGACACCCGCAAGTATCGAGCCTGCGGCAAAGGGGCCCCAGCGTTCCGTGAACCCGTCGAGCAGGTAGCGGGAGAGGCCGACCGCAAGCGTGAAATGGCTGGGGTCGCCCTGGCCGAGGATCGCCGATGCCAGGATGTACTCGTTGATGGCGAAGATGAAGCCGAGCAGGAACATCACCGCCAGTATCGGCGCTGCGAGCGGCAGGATGATCCTGAAGAAGATCTGGCCGTGGGTTGCGCCATCGACCTTCGCCGACTCGTCCAACGAGCTCGGGATGGTGTCGAAGAATCCCTTCATCAGCCAGGTGTTCACCCCCATCGCCCCTCCCATGTACACGAGGATGAGGCCGATGAGCGTTCCGAGGCCGACCGCAGGGAAGAAGTTCGAGATCGAGTCCATCATCAAGAAGATGGCGATGAACGCCAGTAGCTGAGGGAACATCTGGATGAGGAGCACGGTGAGCAGTCCGACCCGCCTTCCGGTGAAGCGCATCCTCGAGAAGGCGTAGGCGGCGAACGCCGAGAGCATCATGTTGGCGCCCGCGGCGACCCCTCCGACGACGAGCGTGTTGACGTACCACGCACGGAATGGGACGTCCTCGGACAGCAACTCCCTGAAGTTGACGAGCGACACCGAGTCGGGGATGAGCTGCTGGGTCGTGAGGGTTCCGAGTGGGTTGAAGGCGGCGGACATGGTCCACAGGGCGGGAAAGAGGGCGAACACGAGGGCGCCGAAGGCGACGACGTGGCGCCAGCCGAGATCTCGGAACCACTTGCGGAAAGGCCGGCGGCGCCGGATCGACGTCCCGGCCTGGATGGTCGGCCGGGTCGGGGTTGCCTGTGTCATCAGTGGAGCTCCTCGAGCGCGCGGGTCCGTCTGAAGCTGATCGCCGATACCCCGGCGACCATGATGAAGATGAAGATGGCGATGGCGGACGCGAACCCCCATTGGGCGCCGCGACCGCTCTCGAAGGCGAGCCGGTACGTGTAGCTGATCAGGATGTCGGTGTGGCCTGCGGGCGTCAGGGCTCCCTCGATGGGTGGGCCGCCCCGGTTGAGCAGGAAGATGATGTTGAAGTTGTTGAAGTTGAAGGCGAACGAGGCGATGAGGAGGGGTGCGACTGCCACCATCAGCAACGGGAAGACGACGCGCCGGAATGCCTGGCGCGGATTGGCGCCGTCGATGAGCGCCGCCTCCTTCAACTCCTCCGGCATGGCCTGGAGGGCGCCCGTGGTGATGAGGAACATGTACGGGAAACCCAGCCAGGTGTTCACGAGCAGCACGGACACCTTGGCGAGCGTCGGATCTCGCAGCCACGGGACGTTGGCGTTGATCGTCTCGTTGATGATCCCGAACTCCTGGTTGAGCATGCCGGCCCAGATCAGCGCCGTCATGAAGGACGGCAGGGCGTACGGCACGATGAGGAGTGAGCGGTAGATCCGCTTGCCCCGGAGCGTCGGGTGGTTGAGCGAGACGGCCAGGGCGAGCCCGACGGCGAACGTGAGAATCACGGAGAGGATCGCGAACACGTAGTTCCAGACGAAGACGCGCAGGAACGGTCCGCGGATCGCCTGCGACGTCAGGACCTTGGTGAAGTTGTCGAATCCGACGAACTCTTGCCAGCCGGGGTTGACGGACTCGCCGTCCGGGGATACGAACCGCCCGTCGACGGCCCCGTAGACGACACCCGACTCGTTGCTCGTCAGTCGGTCTGCGTCCTCGTCGTACTCGAAGAGCGGCACGTAGACGGCGGCGGTGGTTGCGGTGACCGTTCGGATGACCCCGACCTCCGAGATCACCTGGAAGGCTGCGATGTCCGACTGACGATCGGCGATCTCGCGGAGGGCGAGCGGGCTGAAGCCGAGAACCTCTGCCGTGAGCTTCCCGGTGTCGTCGACCGGAGCGTCGTTCGGAGGTACGGGATCGAGGTCGTCGGCCGTGCCGATGAAGTGGTTGCCGTCCGGGTCGGTGAGGAAGAAGGCGAGCTCGCCGGCACCTCCATCCGCTGCCACGATCTGGAGCCGGTACTGGAGAGAGCCCGGCACGTTCGACACACGGGCTCTGATCTGGGTGAGGGCCTGCTCCTTCGTGAGGCGGTTGGCGACCGAGAAGTTCGTCAGCCCGATGTACCCGGTGTAGAGCACTGGGATCACTTGGAATATCACGGCGAAGATGGTCCCCGGGATGAGGTACTTCGCGGGGATGGCCCGCTTCGACAGGTAGGCGAAGTCGATGGCGAGCGTGAGGATGGTGACGACCACGATCCCCGGCCACCACTTTTGGGCCCACATCTGGGTGACCCCGTAGAGGGCGATGGCATTGACGGACCCCAGGAAGAGGACCTTGAGGGCCCATCCGAGCGTGAAGGAGGGGCGGGGGACTCGGGGCCCCCGCCCCTCGAGGTCTCCGGCCGCGACCGGTCGCGCCTCACTGGTGAGGCTCGGCGACGGATCGCGGCCGTCGTCTGTCATGTCAGCCGGCGATCAGGGCGCGGATCTGCTCCGCGGCGTTCGTGAACGCCTCCGCTGGGTCGCCGCCGGTGAGTATCAGCTGGTAGGCGTCGGTCCACGCCTGCCAGACCGACCCCATCTCCGGGATGGCCGGCATCGGGTAGCCGTCGGCACCGGAGAGGCCGAAGCCCTGAACGTCGGGGTCGCTGGCTGCGACCGCCTGGAACGCCGCCTCGTGCGCCGGGGGACGATCCCCGACCTCGTACAGCGCCTCCTGGGCTTCCTGCGTGGCCATCAGATCGAGCACGAAGGTGGAGGCGATCAGGGGGTTCTCGGCGAATGCCGAGACCATGAAGCCCTGGACGCCGATGAACGGCTGCATCGTGCCGCCCGCCAGCGGCGGGAACGGGTCGACTGCGTAGTTGACGTCTCCGAACGAGCCGACCGCCCACGGACCTGTGATGGCGAACGGGGTGAGCCCGGAGCCGAACTTCTCGATCATCACGTCGTACGTGACGTCGACGTTCACGACGCCTTCCGCAGCCCACTCCGAGAACTGCTGCGCCGCCGCCAGCCCGCCGTCGCTGTCGATGCCGAGGTCTTCGGCGTTGTAGCTGCCGTCCACATTTCGCCCGAACACGTACCCGCCGAGGGCGGTCACGATCGGGTAGTTGTGGTACGGGTCGCCGTTGCCGTTCTCCTGGAGTGCCAGCGGGATCTCGGCTTCGCCGTCGGCGACGAGCTGCTGGCCGATCGCGATGGCCTCTTCGAACGTGGCGGGCGCCTCGGGGACGAGGTCGGTGTTGCGTATCAGGGCGATGTTCTCGACCGCATACGGAAGACCGAAGTTCGTGCCCTCGTAGTTGAACGCCTGGACGGCGACGTCGCTGAAGTCGTCGGCGACGTTCGAGATGTCGAGCGGCGCCACGGCGCCTGCCGCGACGAGCTCACCGAGCCAGTCGTGGGCTGCGACGACGATGTCCGGGCCTTCGCCGGCAGGCCCCGCCACGATCAGACGGGATCGGATGTCCCCGAACGGAAGCTCCTGGATGGCGACGGTCAGGTCGTTGTCCGCTGCGAACTGATCGGCGAACGGCTGGAGGGCGGGGATCTTCGTCTCGTCCGCCCAGATGACGAGGTCGGCGTCGGCGCGAACCACCGGCTCCGTCGTCGTCGTGGTGTCGCCGGCGACCGTGGTTGTCGTCTCGGCGACGGTGGTGGTCGTCTCGGCGACGGTGGTCGTGGGTGCCTCGGTGGCCGGTGGTTGGGTGGTTGGGGCAGCGGTCGTCTCGCTCGTCCCGTCGCCACCGCATGCCGAAGCGATGAGCGCGAGCGCGAGCAGCAGGACCGCGATGGCCGCTGAGCGGACCTTCATTGGCTTCCTCCTCGAGTTTCCTCATGGGCGCACCGCACAATGGCACTGCGCTTCCCGCATCTAAGCAAGGTCGCCGGAAGATTTCCACAAGTTCTTGCAGAGTTCTTGCATTTCTTGCAATGGCCGCTCCGGGTCGTCACAATGCCGCCGTGAAGCCGAAACTCCACGAGGTCGCCAAGATCGCCGAGGTCAGCGAGGCGACGGTGAGCCGTGTCCTGAACCTGCGTCCCGGCGTGGCCGAGGAGACTCGTCGCAGGGTTCTCGATGCCCTCAGCCGTCTCGGCTACCACGTCGGCTCGGAGCGCGCCAGGCGCTCGGCCGTGGTGGGCATCATCACCCCCGAGCTCGACAACCCGATCTTCCCGCTCTTCGCTCAGGCGATCGAGTCGAAGCTCGCCAGGCACGGGTTGCTCTCAGTCGTCGGACCTGCGACACCCACGACGGCGCACGAGCGCGACTACCTGGAGCACTTCAGCAGGATCGGCGCCTCGGGCGTGGTGGTCATCGACGGCAGCTACGCCAATCGAACGATCGGGTATGCGGCATACGAGAGCCTCCTGGACGATGGGCTTCCCGTCGTCCTCGTCAACGGCATCTACTTCCCGTGCCCGGTTCCTGCGGTCACGGTCGACATCGCCGCTGCCGCCCAGACCGCGGTCCGCCATCTCTTCAGCCTCGGGCATCGGGTCATCGGTTGTGTCACCGGCCAGCTCGACTACTCGAGCTCACTCGACCTGGCATCGGGATACCAGTCGGGGCTGAAGCGCGAGGGTCTCGAGTTCGACGAACGGCTCCTCATCGAGACCATGTTCACCGTCGAGGGCGCCCGCTCGGCGACGGTGGAGTTGACGCGACGAGGTGTCACGGGAATCGTCGCCGGGAGCGACCTCATGGCCCTCGGCGTGGTGGCCGCCGCTGAATCGCAGGGACTGCGGGTCCCCGATGGCCTCTCGGTCGTCGGCTTCGACGGCACCCCGTTGCTCGGCATGAGCAATCCGGCGCTCACGACGCTGCGCCAGCCGGTCGATCGGATGGCGCAGACCGTCGCCATGATGCTCCTCGGCCAGTTCAACGGTGATCGTCCGAAGGCCCAGGTCTTCGAGGCGGAATTGATCGCCGGGGCCACCACTGGGGCGGCGCCGGCGATGGTTCACTGAGAGTATGGCGTAGCAGCGGTCAGGGGATCGCCAGCGTCAGGCGACGACGTTCCTCACGTCAAATACCACTCGTAGGGCACGCCGTAGTGCTCGTGGATCTCCTTCGTCCACGTGGCGTCCGAGAAGTCGGGCCACGCTTCGTTGTCGAACCCCGGAGCACGTTCGAGCTCCGACTTGTCGATGTCGACGACGACGGCTTGGTCGTCCTGGTCGATCGTGACGACATCCCAAGGCACGGCGAACAGCTTGTCGCCCATTCCGAGGAAGCCGCCGTACGAGAGAACCAGGTATGCCACCCGGCCCGTCGGAAGATCGATCATGACCTCCTTGACGTCCCCGATGCGCTCGCCGGTCGGGTTCTTCACCGGGTCACCAGCAAGGGTCCCGGCCGAGAGCACCCTCCGTAGGTCCTGCATGTGCATGCCTCCGTGTTTCGGGTTGCGGCCGGCACCTACCCGAGGGCCGAGGCTGCAAAACGTCGACGGCCACGCCGACCGGGCGACGTTCGGAGAGGCCCCGCCCGCTCAGCCGGTGGTCCACGGTGGTGCCTCACTCGTGTCGGCTCGCAGCATCCAGGCGCGCTCGATCTGCACCCCCGGTGCGTCTCCCACGGCCGCCGTCGGCGTGCCGGCGGCGCGCACGAACAGGGCACCGCCCGCGGTGTCCACCCGATAGTCGGTGTGCGGTCCGCGATACCGCACGTCGCCGACCACTCCCGCCAGAGGGCCACCGAGGCTCACCCAGTCCGGCCGGACGAGCAGTTGGATGGGCCCCTCGAGATCGTGCTCTCCTTCGAGCCTCGCCTCGATCGGCGTCCCGGCGACGGTCACCACCCGGCCGGGTGCGTGCTCGAGGTGGGCGCCGACGAGCGATGCCGGTCCCGTGAGCCGAGCCGCCCACACGTCCACGGGCCGGGCATACACCTCGTCGGGCGTTCCGACCTGCACGAGCCGGCCGGCTCGCAGCAAGGCGACACGATCGGCGAGCGCTAGCGCCTCGCCGGCGTCGTGCGACGAGTAGAGCGCCGCGGCGCCGGAGCCGAGGCGGGCCGCGGCGATCTCTTCCTGGACCGCCACCCGACCGGCCGCATCGAGATGGGCGGTCGGCTCGTCGAAGAGGTACAGGTCAGCCTGCCGCGCCAACGCCCGAGCCAGCCCGACCCGCTGCTGCTCGCCACCGGACATCTCGGCCGGCCGCCTCCGGACGAGGGCATCCATGCCGAGCCTCCGCAACAGCTCCTCGGCATCCGACCTCGCCTGAGCCTTGGGAACCCCTCGCCTCCGGATCGGGTAGGCCACGGTGTCGACGGCGTCGAGATGCGGCCACAGCGCATAGTTCTGGAAGACGAGCCCGATGCTTCTGAGATCCGGGGCGACCGCCATTCCGCGCCGGGCAACCGGGCGACCGTTCAGGACGATCTCGCCATCGGACAGCGGAACGAACCCGGCTATGGCGTGGATCAGGGTGGTCTTGCCGGAGCCGGACGGGCCGAGCACGGCGAGCGTCTCGCCGGCAGCGACCTCGATCGTGAGACGATCGAGAGCCCGATGAGGCCCGTAGTCGACCGTCACGGACCGGCATACCAGGGCGGGGGAGTCGGTCATGGCGCCCGCCTCGAGGCGCTCGATCGACCGACAATCAAGAGAGCCGTGGCGACGAGCAGCGGCGGCAGCGTGAGGTACACCGCCAGTGCCGAGACGACCCCCACGTCGCCGATCTGCTGGAGGTCGAGGATCGCCACGGCGATGGTGTCGGTCCCGGGGCCGTAGAGGAGGCTGGACATCGTCAACTCGTGGAAGGCGAAGACGAAGACGAGGAGCCACGCCCCCGCCAGGGCGGGTCTCATCTGGGGCTCGATCACCGTGCGCACCGCGACCAGCGGCGACGCACCGCTCACCCGCGCCGCCCGGTAGGGATCGACGGCGATGCCCGACGCCGAGCCGGCAACCACACGGTGACCCACGCCCCACAGCTTGGCGACGTATGCGACGAGGATGAGGACGAGCGTGTCCCTGAGTGCGTTTCCGTAGGCCAGGATCATGGCGACCGCCAAGGTCGAACCCGGCACCGCAAACGTGAGGAGCACTGCCGCCGCCGAGAAGCGCCCGATGCTGCGCCCCCGGATGCTGGTGACGACGGCGCCGAGCGCCACGACGATCGATGCCGCCACGGACGCCAGGAGGGCGCTTCGACCGAGCGCCCCGACATAGCGCATTCCGAGCGCTTCTCCGAGGTTGGCGAATGTCCAGTTCGCTGGGGAGGGGGGAAGCCCGACTGCTCGGGTGAGCGCCGAGAGCACGAGCGCGACGAGCGGCAAGACGGTCGCGACCACGACGACTACCCAGACCGCCAGCGAGGCGGCCCGCCCGCTGCGTGACAGAGACGCCACCGGCCCGGCGGGTCCTCCGCCGGAGGGCGCCGGCCCGAGTCGCGAGAGAAGACGGTCGGCGGCGACGACGAAGACCAATGCGAGAAGGACGAGTGCCAAGGCGAGCAGGACTGCCCGAGAAAACGCCTCGTCGCCGGCCGACCTGGCGAGGTCCTGATAGATCCGCGTCGTGGCGGTACGAAACCCGGCCGGCGTACCG
Source organism: Acidimicrobiia bacterium (assembly GCA_036396535.1). Classification (NCBI taxonomy): domain Bacteria; kingdom Bacillati; phylum Actinomycetota; class Acidimicrobiia; species Acidimicrobiia bacterium. The sequence goes on from DASWKR010000025.1 coordinate 67,411, forward strand.
AGGACGGCCGGGACGCCGAATGCGTTGATGGCCGCGATGAAGGCGAGCGCCGCCGCCCCGACCACTGCCGGCGCCAGCAGTGGCAAGGAGATCGTCAGAAACGCCGTCCGGCTTCGGGCCCCGCTCACCCTCGCTGCTCGTCCGAGGTCGGGAGCCGCCTGCGTCCTGAGGGCCGCAACGGCGACCAGATAGGCCACCGGCATCGCAGTCACGGCGAGCACCGCGACGACACCGGCTGCGCCGAACAGCCCCGGCATCGAAACTCCTACGGCGTCATCGAGCAGCCCACCTGGGCCATATGCGCGGGCCCAGCTCAGCGCCGAGACGAACCCGGGCACCAGCAACGGGAGGAGGATCGTGATCCTGAGCACCCGGCGGCCGGCAACGGCCGTGCGCTCGGTCACGAAGGCCGCTGCCGTCCCTGCCGTGACTGCCACGGCGGCGACCGCGGCCCCGGTCCAGATCGTGTTGGCGAGCGCCGCCCCTGCTGTGGCCCGGTCGAGTCCGCCCGGCCGGCCGACGGCGAGCTGGTCCGCACCCACCAAGATCAGCTCGAGAAGGGGGCGCCCGACGAGGAGGCCGAGGGCCGCAAGGGTCAGGCCGTTCGCCAGCCACCACCAACGGCGCGTCGTGCTCGCGACCGGTTCAGCGGCCAAAGATCGCCTGGTACTGCGCGAGGAGCTCATCCTGCCTACCGGCTGCCGCCGCCCAGTCGACGCTCACCTGCGGTCCGCCCCCGGCCCATTCGACGTCCGATCGGATCGGTTGCCATCCCGTCGCGGCGATGGCCACCTGCGCCTCCGTCCCGAGAACGTAGTCGACGAACTCCATGGCCGTTGCGGTGGCGCCGGCGGCGACGACCCCGATCGGGCTGTAGATCGCGATGGCCCCCGAAGCCGGCCAGACGACCGTGATCGGGGACCCCGCCTCGACTGCATCGCGTCCGTTGCGGTCGAGCGTCATCCCTGCGCCGTACTGGCCCTCGGCTACACCGCTCACCACGTCGCCCGGTGAGCTCACCTGCACCGTTCCCGCATCGTGCAATGCCTGGTAGTACTCGATCCCGTAACCGTCGCTGAGCAGGAAGTATCCCAGGGCACCGAATGCAGAACCGGCGAATGCAGGATCGGGTATGGCCACACCACCTGCGACGGATCCGGCGAGGTCGCCCCAGTCGGCTGGGGGATCGGTGAGGGCGGCACCGTGGACGATCACGATGCTGAGGAGGCGCGTCCCGAAGAACTGTGGGGCGCGGTACTCCCTCGGAATGACGTCGATCTCGGAGGGGGTCCATTCGAGAAGCAGCCCGTCTGCCGCGTACTGCTCGATCGAGAGAGGATCCGTGAGCCAGAGAACGTCTGCACGGATCGGGCCGTGGCGACGCTCGGCGGCGATCCGAGCCGCCACTTCGGCGGTTGGCGCCCTGAAGACCTCAACGGACGTGCCGGCGTGCGACTCCTCGAAGCCGGTCACGACGGCATCGACCGTGTCCTGGGTGACGGTGGCGTATACCAGCAGAGATGTCGCATCGTCGTCGGCGCCCGATGCCTGCCCCGCACCGCCGCACGCCGCCAGGCCGATCGCCAGGAGCGAGATCCCGAGCGGAGCCGCCGCACGGGTGCCCTCGGCGCCTCTCGGGCTCCCCGCCACTGTTGCTCCCATCGAGTCGAGGATATTGCCGTCGAGCGGCCGCCCGTCCATCGCAACGAGTCGCGATGGTCAGCCAAGAACCGTGGCGGGACCCGGGTGAGCGAGATCGTCGTTCGTCATCGCAAGCCGGCGCATCGAGTGGTGCACGAGGCCGGCGAGCTGGCGGGGCGTGAGACGATCGCAGACCCACTCCCAGTGGAGCGACACCCAATCTCCCGGCGCCAGTTGGTCGGCGAGGCCCCCGGGGCCGACCGAGACGCCGGCCACCTCGGAGCGGGCGGGCCCGAGACCCAGGTGTCTGCCGTCCCACGTGAGTGGTCTGCTCATCACGACGACCCTGTCGCCGTGCACGGCTTCGACCAACCCCCAGCGGATCCGGCACCGGTCGAGGATGTGGAGCGGTTCGCCCCGCTCCGACTCCTGGAGCAGCCCTACCCATGGATAGGTCACGAAGACATGGAAGCTGTGGTGCGGTACCCCGCCCGGTATCGCTTCCGCCATCGCAGACCACCCGGCGCCCACCCGGGGTCGGAACCGCTCCTCCACCGTGTTCCCGAAGTCGATGGTGTCGACCTGATCGAGCAGGCTGTTGCCGACCCAGTAGGCCTCGACGATGTCATACGAGAACGGGTCCCCGGCGCCCGTCTTCTCCGCCATGAGCTTCAGGTAGGGCCACGGCCCGTGGAATGCCCTCGCCAGCCTCGCCAGGCCCGGATCGGTCACCCCCGAATCTCGGTAATCCAGGAGGGCTCGGTGGTCGTCCGGCCCGCAGTATCCGCGCTCGTTGGGCGGATATGCGTATCGGGCGAAGAGCTGCAGCCCGGACGGGGGATGGGGTCGTGTCACGGGTGGTGCGGACGGCTCAATGGGCGCGCCCTCGCTGGGGCTCGCCCTTGCTGGGCGACGCCGACGACCCGGCGAGCGCCATGGGTGAAGCGTGCGAACATCGACCCTCCTCCTTCGACTCTATCCCTCCATCCGGCCCGTCCGGCGACGTGATGGCGGGTGCGCTCCGGTATGGTCGTCTGGTGGCTGCGGTGCCCAAGTCGAGGAGTCGGCCGACGAAGGTCCGATCGACCCTGAGGGGCAGCCCGCGGCGCCTGGTGCTGCCGGTCGCGGCTGCGCTCCTCGCCGCCGGATGCTCCGGACCGGCCTCGGAGGCTCCGGACGCGGCTGCGTCAACCGCAACCAGCGGCCAGGCGACGACGACCACGGCTCGAGACTCGGTGACGACGACCGGCTCCGTTCAAGTCGAGTCGACCGTTGCGAGCACCGAGGCGACCACGCAGACGATCGAGCCCATCCCGGCTGCGGAGCTCGTCATCGAGACATTCGGCGTGCCGGAAGGGTCGAGGCCCCACGACGTCGCCCCGGCCGCCGATGGGGGAGTGTGGTACACGGCCCAGGGCGCCGCGGCCCTGGGGTACCTCGATCCTGAAACGGGAGAGACGAGGCACATCGCCCTCGGAGCGGGATCGCGCCCGCACGGCGTCATCGTGGACGACGAGGGGGATGCGTGGATCACGGACGGGGGCCTCAATGCCATCGTCGAGGTCGACGCCGAGACGGGGGAGACGAGAGTGTTCCCGCTCCCACCCGACCGGCCGAACGCCAACCTCAACACGGCGACGTTCGACTTGGAGGGTCGCCTGTGGTTCACGGGCCAGAACGGCATCTACGGAGTCCTCGACCCGGTCTCCGGCTCCCTCGAGGTGTACGACGCCCCGCGGGGGCAGGGCCCGTACGGCATCGACGGATCCCCGAACGGTGAGGTGTTCTTCGCCTCCCTGGCCGGCAGCTACGTCGGGGAGATCGTCGCGCCCGGCCAGGTGACCGAGCTCGAACCGCCGACGCCGGACCAAGGTGCTCGGCGCATCTGGTTCGACTCGTCCGGCCGGGCGTGGGTCAGCGAGTGGAACACCGGCCAGCTCAGCGCGTACCAGCCTGCCACGGGTGTGTGGGAGACGTATGCGCTGCCCGGTGCCTCCCCGCAGCCTTACGCCGTATACGTCGACGAGTCCGACATCGTGTGGGTGAGCGACTTCGGGGGAAACTCCATCCACCGCTTCGATCCGGTCGGCCTCTCGTTCACGACGTTCTCGCTGCCGAACGACCCGGGCGAAGTCCGTCAGCTCCTCGGCAGGCAGGGCGAGGTCTGGGGGGCCGAGTCGGCCGCGGACACACTCGTGGTCATCAGGAGACGGTGATCACCTGAGGTGCCTCGCGTTTAGAACCTACCGACTCGAACCGCGGCGTTGGTGGCCAAGGCTAGAGATGCGATCACCGCAAGGGCTGTGGTCCCGACGAGGGCTATGAGTCTGACCGTCCACCTGTCGACGCGCTCGCGCCATAGATTGATGAAGATCACGACGCTGATCGCGAACGCCAGGCCAACTCCGATAGAAGCCACGGCCGCGAGAACGGGGCTTTGCCAGAAGGTCTCGCCGGAACGATGTCCCACCACTCCAAGAACCCACAAATGGTAGTAGGCCGCAACCCAAACCCCCGACGCCGTTCAAGAGTGCGAGAACGAGCGTCAAGCCTCGAAGCATGCGGAGGCGCGCAGTTCGCGTGCGATTGGCGTCAACCGACATACCCACTTCATCGGAATCTGCGGACGGCACCTTACTTGCAGATGCTCACCGGCCACTTGACATAACGTGGATTATAGGCGGTCAGATGCCGGCGGCGCTGAGCACGTCGACGACGCCCGTGATGAACCGAGACAGCTCCGGATGAGACACCTCGAACGAGAGGGCCGACTCCTTCAGCCGATCGGTGAAGTCCGGGTCGTCTTCGGGGTTCTCGCGATAGCCGGCCAGTCTGCGCCGCAACTCGTCGGCATCCGGATCGTCCCCGAGGTCCTCGAGGTGCCCGTGTAGCTCGTCGAGGTGCTTCCAGATCTCTTCGCTCACTTCAGACTCCCTCTCGATGAGCTTCAACTCTATCCGCGGCTGGTGTCGGAACCCGTCCCTCGTTACGTCACTGTGACGTAACGGCGCTCACGTCACTCGTCGCCGCCGAGAGCGCGCGGCTCGACCCGAGCACCTCGCAGCGGGAGCGCCCCTTCCAAGAGATGCACGTAGGCGTCGGCGTAGTCCTGGAGCTTCGAGGACTCGCCGAGGTCGCGCTCGACGTCCTCGAGTGCCGCCTCGAGGACGAACAGCTTGTCGCGGAGACGATCGAGGTCCGACCGCGAGACGAGCACGTCGTCCGTACCGAGCCCGAGCCGAGCGGCCGCCCGGCGCGCCTCGAAGTGTCGTTGGCGGTGGGATCGCTTGCAGAAGCGCCGCGGCCTGCCCGGCCCGCCCGGGGGAGCGATCTCTCCCCCGCACCAGGCACATCTGGCAATGCGAGTCTCATATGAATCCGTCACAGTGACGATACTAGCCACCCTCCGAGCGAGACGCCAGGGAGCCCGGCTCAGCTCTCGGCCAGCCGACAGCCTGCCGCTCCACAACCATCCGGCACGACCTCGAGCAGTGCGGCCGGCTCCGGAGCGCCGACGAGGCGTCGCACGAAGCTCACCCTGGTCTCCCCCTCCGGGACGGCGAACCCGACGAGGCTCCCCCGCCAGGAGGCTGTCGACGACTCGTCGGGGACGATCTCGGCGAACTCGTCACTCCATACCCATGCCATCGCGACCTCCTCCCCGCTCTCCTGGAGGCCACCGTATCGCGGCTGTCAAACGCCCAGCCGGCGACGTGCCGAGAGCGCGGATGCGACGAGAACCGGCACGGCGTCGCGACTGCGGGGCCGCTTGGTGGCAGCCCCGCATCGCACCACCGGATCAGCCTCGCCTGTGAAGTGCGGCTCTCCATTGCGGCAGAGATCCGGCAACCGCACCCCGACTAGGGGAGGTCGGGATGCGCACCGGCGAATGGCCCGGCGACCGGCCAAGGGTACCCCGCTATCGATGGCCGCCGAAAGTCGCCGCGGTTCAGGCGAGCACGAAGCGGATTCGCCTGAACCCTCTCCCCTTCGACTCGACCTTGGTGATCTTCACGGCACCCACCTCACTCGTCGACTCGACGTGGGTGCCGCCGTCTGCCTGACGGTCCAGCCCGACGATGTCGATGACGCGCACCTCCCTGAGCTCGGGAGGAAGGAGGCTGACCTTCGTCCTGATGAGACTCGGATCGAGGTCGGCCTCGTGGCGCGGCAGGAAGCCGACGGTGACCGGCAGCGCAGAGGCGAGCTGCCTGTTCAGCTCGGTCTCGATCGGCTGGCGATTCTCCGGATCCCAATCCGGAAGCTCGAAGTCGAGCCGCCCCTCCCCCGCCTCCATGTTGCCGCCGGTGACCGGGCTGTGGAAACGGTTCCAGACAACGCCACACATGGCGTGCATGGCGGTGTGGGTGCGCATCAGGTCGTAGCGGCGCTCCCAATCGAGCTCGCCCCTCAGCGACGTGCCGGAACCCGGCAGGGAGCCTTCCACCCAGTGCCAGACACCCCGATCGTCGGCAGTCACCCTGACGACGTCGAGTCGGTCGTCTCCTACCCAGAGCCGACCCGTGTCCGGCGGCTGACCGCCACCGCCCGGATAGAACACCGTCCTGTCGAGAAGCAGCCGGCCGTCATCGCGGTTGAAGTCGACCACCGCGGCGTCCATCGAAGAGGCGTAGGCATCGATGGAGTAGATCTTCTCCGTCACGGCGTCAGCCTAGGTGCGCGTCGGTACCGACGATCAGCGCTTCGAGGATGGATGGCAGTAGGCCGACGCGCCCCGCAACGGCGGCGACGTAGCATGCTCGCCATGACCGAAGTGATCTCGATGACCGGCGTGCACAAACGATTCGGGCAGACGCGTGCCCTCGACGGACTCGACCTCGCGGTCCGAGAAGGCGAGGTCCACGGGTTCCTGGGCCCGAACGGGGCCGGCAAGACAACCACCCTGCGCCTCCTGCTCGGGCTGCTGCGCGCCGATTCCGGAACAGCCTCGCTACTGGGAGGCGATCCCTGGCGCGATGCCACGGCGCTCCACGGGCGGCTGGCGTATGTGCCGGGAGACGTGACGCTCTGGCCCAGCCTGTCGGGGGGTGAGGTCATCGACCTGCTGGGCAGGCTCCGGGGCGGGCTCGACGACAAGCGCCGTGCCGATCTCCTGGAGATGTTCGATCTCGACCCGACGAAGAAGGGGCGGGCCTACTCGAAGGGCAACCGCCAGAAGGTGGCCCTGGTGGCGGCGCTCGCTTCGAACGTCGAGTTGCTGCTGCTCGACGAGCCGACCGCCGGACTCGACCCCCTCATGGAGGACACCTTCCGCCGCTGCATCACCGACGAGATGAAGAACGGGCGGACGGTCCTGCTGTCGAGTCACATCCTCGCCGAGGTCGAGGCCCTGTGCGACCGGGTGAGCATCATCCGCGCCGGGCAGATCGTCGAGTCCGGCAGCTTGACCGAGCTGCGGCATCTCACCCGCACGTCGATCGAGGTCGAGGTGGCCAATCCGCCGACCTCGTCCGCCGACCTCGGCGGAGCCCACAACGTGACGATCGAGGGCACACGCATCGTGTGCGAGGTCGACGCCCAGCACCTGGACGACGTCGTGAGGCGTCTCGCCACCTACGGCTTGCGGAGCCTGGTGGCGCATCCGCCAACGTTGGAGGAGCTGTTTCTCAGGCACTACCGGTCTGGTGGCGACGGCGAGGAGACCAGCGCGACGTGAGCTCTCTCGTGGGCGCTTGGACCCTCGTTCGCCTCATCCTCCGTCGCGACCGGGCGACGTTGCCCGCCTGGATCGCCGTGTTCGCATTGCTCCCGATGGCAGTTGCCTCGACGTTCGAGGAGCTGTACCCGACGGCCGAAGAGGTTGCCAGGGCGGCCAGCCAATTCGGCAGCAACCCGGCGTTCTCCGGCATCCTCGGGCCGGTGTACGGGGGAACGATCGGCTCCCTGGTGGCGTGGCGCTCGAGCATCCTCTTCGTGATCATCGGCGTCGTCAGCTTGCTCACCGTCGTTCGGCACACGAGGGTCGAAGAGGAGACCGGGCGTCGCGAGCTCCTCGGTTCGACCGTTGTCGGACGGCACGCCCCGCTGGCGGCCTGCCTCACCGTGGTCGTCGCCGCCAACCTGGTGGTTGCTGCGGTCGTCGCCGTCACCCTCACCTCGACGGGGCAGCCGGCACCCGGCTCATTGGCGTTGGGCCTGGCGATCGGGTTCTCAGGGATCATGTTGGCGGCGGTCGGGGCCGTGGCCGCCCAACTCACCGACACTGCCGGGGCCGCCCGCGGCATCGGTCTCGCCGTGCTGACACTCGCCTTCGTGCTGCGGGCCGCCGGCGATTCGGCTGGAGACAACGGTGCCGTCTCGTGGCTGTCGTGGTTGTCGCCCTTGGGTTGGGTGCAGCGTGTCCGTCCGTTCGCAGGCGAGCGATGGTGGGTCTTCGTTCTCCCGCTGGCGCTCACCGCGGCTTGCGCCGCCGCCGCCTTGGCGCTCTCGTTGCGCCGCGACGTCGGGGCCGGGCTCTTCCCTGCCCGCCTCGGCCGTGCCGAAGCGGCCCCGGGCCTCGCCAGCCCTCTCGCTCTCGCGTGGCGGCTCCACCGCGGCCCGCTGCTCGGATGGGTGGGCGGATTCGTGGTGCTCGGTGCCATCTACGGCAGCGTCGCCGAAGGCGTCGGGGACATCCTCGAGGACAACCCCGACTTGCTCGACATATTCGAGCAGCTCGGGGGCGGCGGCTCCGTCCTCATGGACCTCTACCTGTCCGGAGTCATGGGAATACTGGGACTGATCGCCTCCGCATATGCAGTCCAAGCGGCTCTGCGCATGAGGTCGGAGGAAGAGGAGCTGCGCGCCGAGCCGGTACTGGCGACGGCGGTCGCCCGCCACCGGTGGGTCGGCAGCCACCTCGTATTCGCCTTCGCCGGACCGGCGGTCGTCCTCGTCGCCGCCGGCCTCAGCATCGGTCTGACGTACGGCGCCGTGGCGGGCGACGTGGGGAATCAAGTGCCTCGCATGCTCGGGAGCGCCCTGGCGCAACTCCCCGCTGTCTGGATCCTCGTCTCCATCACGGTGCTGCTGTTCGGGGTCCTCCCTCGCCTGGCAGGTGCCAGCTGGCTGGTGTACGGGGCGGTGGTCCTCATCACATTGCTGGGTGCCGTCATCGGCCTCGGCCAATGGGTGCTCGACCTCTCTCCCTTCACACACGTGCCGACGCTGCCGGGAGGCGAGTTGCTCCTGGCTCCGCTCATCTGGCTCGTCACCATCGGGGCTCTGCTGCTCATCCCGGCGTTCACGGGCTTTCGCCGGCGGGACGTCGGCTGAGGTTCGAGGGGCGCTGCAGGCGATCGGGCGTATCGCTAGACATCCCACGGGTGGAAGTTGTCAAGCGGCTTTGTCGTTGCGGTGGGCCCAGGCGGTGTGTTCGTCGTAGGGGGTTTGGTGGCGGAGGCAGCCGTGGAGGATCCCGACGAGGCGGTTGGCGAGGACCCGCAGCGCC